>JAHFLI010000055.1 GCA_023255615.1 Candidatus Woesearchaeota archaeon | reverse complement strand
GACCGTGGTAGGTAGGCAGCCTATGTCTCAACCCTCGACGCGATGGGGACTCGCTCATATTTACACTTCTTATAATAATACTATTATTCATATTACTGATATTACGGGATCGGAAACGATAACTATTGCATCTGGTGGTCAAATGGTTAAGAGCGATCGTATGGAAAGTTCTCCAACTGCTGCAATGATGGCTGCAAAAAAAGCTGCTGAAGTTGCACGCGATCAAGGTATTAATGCTCTTCATGTTAAAATCAAAGCACCAGGAGGCCATAATGGTCCTATGAATCCTGGACAGGGTGCACAAGCTGCCATTCGTGCGTTATCAAGAATGGGAATGAAGATTGGCATTATCGAGGATGTTACTCCCGTGCCTCACGACGGATGTAGAAAAAAAGGCGGAAAACGAGGGAGGAGAGTCTAATGGATGTGAAGCTAGTCGACAAAGGAAAGAATCACATCGCGTTGCTGTTTAAGGACACGGCTCCTGTTTTTTTGAATACTATTAGACGTATTATTCTCGATGAAGTTCCTGTCATGGCCATCGAAGATGTTGAAGTGCGAAAAAATACATCCATACTCTATGACGAAATGATTGCACACCGTCTTGGTTTGGTTCCGCTCACGACTGATTTGAAATCGTATAATCTTCCTGATCAATGCAAATGCGAAGGAAAAGGATGCGCACGTTGTCAGGTGACCTTTACATTGGAAGGAAAAGGACCTGGAATAGTGTATGCATCTGATTTGAAGAGTAGTGATTCATCAGTTAAACCAGTATTTCCAAAAACGCCGATCGTCGAATTATTGAAAGGACAGCAAATTGAACTTGAAGCTGTTGCCGTTTTGGGAAAAGGAAAAGTGCATGCTAAATGGGTTCCTGCTCACGTCTATTACAAACACAAAGCAAAAGTGACTGTTCTTGACAAGATTGACGACAAAATGAGAGAAAAAGCAGAATTGGTTCCTCCAGGAACACTTGCAGCATTAAAAGAAAAGAGAGATGCTGTTGATAGTCCTCTTCTTGATGGATACTTGAACCAACTGTGTGTTGAGGAAGGAAGTCAAGGAGGAATTCAGGTAGAAGCTGATAAAGACATTATTTTATTCATTGAATCATTCGGCCAGTTAGACAATAAAAAAATATTGTCTGAGGCCGTGAAAATCTTTGAAACCATGCTCAATGAGTTTAGTGAATCATTGAAATCGAAATGATCAAGAACTGAGTTCTTGATTAGGCAAACAAACGCGGGGATGGCAGAGTGGCCAAATGCGCTACCTCGAGGGGGTAGTTCCTTAGTGGATGCGCGGGTTCGAAAAAACGACAGAATCCATACACTTTGTGAGATATAACGTCTCACGTGCTCGCTCCGCTCGTGGAGATATGGGCGGAATTCGTGGAATCGGAGATTCCACTGATTAAGGTGTGCATCGAACTTTGTCGTGCAACGAAAGTCCCGTTCCCCGCATTTTCCTATGTATCGAGAAGTGAAACCAAGTATGCAAGGGGCATTGATCGTGCAGTTCACGAAAATGCTTATTCCGGTTCTTGCAGTTGCGGGAATCTACATCTTGCTCAGAGTGATTGGCATCATCGCGATACTGAAGGAAAGTCTAAACGTACTTGGGAATTTTTTTCCAAGCTTCGGAGGATTAGGAAAAATTTTCCTGGCCATGATGGGTGTGTTGCTCCTCGCTGTGGTGTGGTTGACTATCCACAACACGAAAGATAAGAGCTATCTGTTCATGCCCGGAAAGATAGTGGTCATGACGAAAATAAATGATCAGGGAAAAGAGATTCCGTATCAAAATATTAGTCGAGTAATAATGAAAAAATATCCACTGATCTCATTGGGGAAAATCACGCTCGAGCTCTCCGGAATCGAGCAACAAAAATACGAAATGGATTATATGGAAAATCCAACAGAGTTAGCGCAGTTTATTGAGGCATTCAGAGCATGAAACGAACAGGACCTTCAAACGAACATTTGCAGATGATGATCGTTGATTTAAAGAAGGCTGCAATTGAGCAAAATTGTAATTTATGGAAGAGAATCGCGGTTGAATTAGAAAGACCTACGCGAGAACGACGCGTGGTGAATTTGGGAAAAATTGGACGAAACACCAAAGAAAACGAGGTCATTATCGTTCCTGGTAAAGTTCTTGGATCAGGAGTGTTACCTCACAAATTAACGATTTCAGCATATCAATTTTCAGACAGTGCAGTAGAAAAACTGCGGGAGATTGGCGCATCGATTAAGCCGATCCGAGAACTCTGTAAAGAAAAACCAGATGGGAAAAACATCAGGATTATTGGTTAACATGATCATCGACGCAAAAAATCTTATTGTTGGACGATTGGCAACGGTGGCTGCCAAGAAAGCATTACTTGGAGAGACCGTTGATGTGGTCAATTGCGAAGAGTGCTTTATTTCTGGTAACAAATATTCCGTTATTGATGAATATAAGGTAAAAAGAAATCGCGGAAGTATTCGCAGAGGACCATTTTTCCCTCGGAATCCAGATCGTATTGTTAAGCGCATTATTCGTGGAATGTTGCCGCGACAAACGCAACGAGGAAGAGACGCACTTGCGCGAGTAAAATGTTACCTTGGAGTTCCCGAGCAATTTGTCGAAAAGAAATTTGAAACTATAACCGAAGCACATATTGATAAACTTCCAAATCTACGCTATGTTAAACTGAAGGAAGTCTCAAAACAATTAGGTGGACGAGTATGAAAGCAATTAATACATCGGGAAAACGAAAGCGAGCCATTGCTCGTGTTTCATTGAAGGAAGGAACAGGAAGAGTTCGTGTTAATAATTTTGATCTTCATCATTTTCAGCCAAAATTGTATAAACTCAAGATTGAGGAACCTCTCCTGCTTGCAGGCGATGTGGTTTCTAAAGTTGACATTGATGTCAATGTCATTGGTGGTGGTATGAGTTCGCAGGCAGATGCGTCGCGATTAGCGATTGCGAAAGCATTAGTGCAATATACGAAGGGAGAAAAATTACGGGAATTATTCTTACAGTACGATCGAACGATGCTTGTTGCCGATGTGAGAAGAAAAGAAGTGTGCAAGCCAAATGATTCCAAAGCTCGCGCAAAAAGACAAAAATCCTACAGGTGATGAAATGATCATTCCAATTCGATGTTTCAGTTGTGGCAAACCCATTGCGCATTTATGGGAAGATTACAAAGAGCGAACGGCGAAAGGCGAACTACGGAAAAAAGTTCTCGATGATTTAGGTGTCGAGCGATACTGCTGTCGAGCAATGTTTTTAGGACAAGTAGAATTGCTTGAAACGGCTGCTGCATTTAAGAAATATTAGTTTACTTTTTGTGTTCTTCTTTTTCTGAGAGTAGAAAGATTTATTGGTCAAAGGGAAAAAGAACGCATGAGAAAATCATTTCTTATTACGGTTTTACTTTTTCTCTCTTTCTTTTTTTCTTATTGCGCAGACATGCACAACTCCCGTTTGCGGAAATGCAAAATGTGAACCGGGTGAAACATATACGAATTGTCCCGTTGATTGCCCCGTCGCATATTTTAAATTTGATTATCCGTCGAACAAAGAAACATTCGTCATTCAGTTAACTGATCCGCAGAAAATTCAACATGCCCGAGATATTTTGTCGGGAGTTGAACGAACAACCGTTCATATTCAGGGAAAAATCATAAAAGAGAATGCAGTATATAATTCTCCGTGGACGTTTTATTTGGATCCGAATTCCATTCAATTCTTTCAGGTAGCTGCTGAAGTATGTGATGGAAATATTCAATATGTCCAAGATCATTTAAAAGATGTCGGAGGATCTTTGCTTCCTGGAAATGTGTGGTGTCCATGGGGATCTTATCTTATTGAAGAAATACCAATGGCTTCTCAGTGATTAGGAAATATTTTTATAGTCCTAAATGAGTTTTTCATAAAAGAGGTTTTGCGTGAGTAAAGATACTGTTGCGTGGAAAGTATTGAGTATATTGCTCCTCCTTTCCATTATTGGATTTGTTCCTCTTCTTGTTTTTAGTCCGAATGCTGATATTATTGGGGAAGTATCTTCAGTTGTCTCTGAATTTACGACTAGATTTGAATGCCCAAAAGGGTTAGTAGCAACAGGAATTGCTTGTGGAAGAACTGGCTGCGGCGGGGAAACCATGCGGTTGAAATGTACACAAGTTGAATCTGTTCTTTCTTCCGGCAGATGGATAGATAGTGGAACTACGGGTAAATGTCCTTCAGGAACAGTTATGACTGGCTTTGATTGTGTTGGAAAATGTTCTCAAGAAAATATGAAATCACAATGTACTCCGATAGATGCAACATTAGGTGATATTCAATGGTCAGATTGGAGCACTGCTCCGGACTGTCCCTCTGGCTCTCTCATGAAATCTTTTGATTGTGGAAATTCTTGTACGGAAAGAGATATGAAAGTAGGATGTCAAAACATTATTTGTGATAATGATGGGAATTGCGATTCCACAGAAAATTCTGAACGTTGTCCTCAGGATTGCGGAAAAGATTTGAGCGATTATCCTGATTTTTTAATTTCTTCAACAGGTATTCATGCACAGATCGTTGTTGATGATAAAGCACCTGCGCAACACGTTATTGGTGCAACAGATATTATGACGGAGTTAGTGAACGATTGTATAACAAAGTTGGGAGATGACGATCCACAATGTAAAATACCTGATATGATAACACTCGATACTGAAGTATCTGATATCTCTTCTCAAAATATAATTTCGATTGGTTGCGATAACTCGGTAACTCGATTAATTATGGATGAGAAACCATGCGGAGAACGTTTGGAGAAAGGTCATGGGCGTATTGAATTGTTTTTCAAATATGGTCGATATTATATTGTAGTAAGCGGAAATAGTTCTCAAGATGTGCGCTATGCCTCAGAATATCTTGCCCTCCATCAACACCTTGAGGGAACTGTTATGGAAAGAGCTATTTCTGGATCTGTGAGTTAGGTCTTGACTTAACATTTAAAAACTAGAATGAAATTCTCATCTTCTATGCAAGGCTATAAACATATCGACCAGAAATGGCAGAAACTCTGGGCAGAAAAGAATCTGTTCAAAACGAGACCCGCAAAGAAAAAATGCTATGTTCTTGAGATGTTTCCATATCCTTCTGGAAAACTTCATATGGGGCATGTGAGAAATTATACTATTGGAGATTGTTATGCACGATTTAAACGGATGAATGGATGCGACGTTCTTTATCCCATGGGGTATGACGCATTTGGATTACCAGCAGAAAATGCTGCGATAAAAAATAAGGTGGATCCAGAACAATGGACGCACAGTAATATTGCGGCGATGGAAGCTCAACAGCGTGCCCTCGGATTAAGTTATGATTGGGGGAGAAAAGTAGTTACGTGCGATAAAGATTATTATAAATGGAATCAATGGATATTCTTGCAATTTTTTGAAAATGGATTAGCGTATAGAAAAAAAGCAGATGTCAATTTCTGTCCGAGCTGCAACACTGTTCTCGCGAATGAGCAGGTGATTGATGGAAAATGCTGGCGTTGTTCTCATAATGTTGAGCAGCGTGAATTAGAACAATGGTTCTTTAATATCAAAAAATATGCTGATCAACTTCTTGATGATATCGAAAAGCTTGACCATTGGCCAGAACGCGTAAAGACTATGCAGAAAAATTGGATTGGAAGAAGTTATGGTACTGAGATTTTTTTTGATGTTGTAGATGAGAAAGGAAAAAAGATCGATCAGATTACGACGTTTACCACACGTCCGGATACGGTTTATGGAATTACGTACTTAGTTCTTGCTGTGGAACATCCGAAAGTATTGGAATGGACAAAAGGAACGAGGCTTGAAAATCCAGTTAAAGCGTTTATTTCAGATGTGCGGAAGAAAAGCATTATTGAACGAACTGCGGAAGGGAAAGAAAAGAAGGGTATTTTCCTTGGAAAATACTTTGTGAATCCTGTCAACGGGGAAAAGTTTCCTTTGTATGCAGCGGATTATGCGTTGATGGAATATGGAACTGGTGCAGTGATGGCTGTTCCTTGTCACGATCAGCGCGATTTTGAATTTGCAAAAAAATATGACTTACCATTGAAATTAGTTATTAATCCAGATGCGTATGACATCAATGTTGAGAAGATGTCTCGTGCGTATACTGAAGAGGGAACGTTAGTCAATTCTGGTGATTTCAATGGCATGAGGAATGCAGATGCCATGGAATCAATAAGCATCTTTCTTGAAAAAAATAAATGGGGAAAACGAACGGTCAGCTATAAATTACGCGACTGGCTGATTTCTCGTCAACGGTATTGGGGTACTCCTATTCCTATTGTTTATTGTAAGAAGTGTGGAATGGTGGCGGAGAAACATCTTCCTGTTGAATTGCCGAAACACGTGAAATTTACTGGAGAAGGAAATCCGCTCGAACGCTGTGACGAGTTTATTCATACTTCTTGTCCGAAATGCCACGGAGACGCTCGACGAGAAACAGATACGATGGATACCTTTGTTGATTCATCATGGTATTTTTTTAGATATTGTGATCCCCATAATAGTAAACATCCGTTCAGTACAGAACACGTTGAATCATGGAGCCCCGTTGATCAATATATTGGTGGAATTGAACATGCGATTTTACATTTACTCTATTCTCGATTTTTTACAAAAGCATTGCGAGATCTCGGAATGATTGATTTTGATGAACCATTTACTAGATTATTAACGCAAGGGATGGTCACGAAAGATGGTGCAAAGATGTCTAAATCTCTCGGTAATATTGTTGATCCTCAAGAGATTATTGATACCTATGGTGCGGATACTGCTCGTGTTTTTATCCTGTTTACTGCTCACCCCGAAAAGGAATTGGAATGGAGCGATGCTGGCGTCAATGGGAGTTATCGGTTTTTGAATAGGATTTATCGATTAATAGACGAGTTTCCTCACGGAAATAGTACGGAACACACTTTTAAGGAAAAATATCTCCTCAGCAAATTACATTCAACGATCAAACACGTTACTGAAATGATCAATGAATTCAATTTGAGTTTAGCCATTGGAAAAATAATGGAACTGGTCAATGCCGTTCAACGATATAAAGAAAGCGGAAGAGTCCATGAAAAAGTCTATCGCGATGTTGTTGAAAAACTTCTGATCATTTTGTCTCCATTTGCTCCCCATCTTGCAGAAGAATTATGGGAAACATTAGGGCATAAGGATTTTATTTCGTTGCACGACTGGCCTCCATTTGATGAAGGGCTTATTGATCAGAAATCTGAAGTGATGGAAGAGGTTGTTCACACGGTACTGAGTGATTTGAATCACGTCATCGAGCTTACGGGGATAAAAACTCCAAAGAAAGTAACGTTAATTATTTCTGATCAATGGAAATACTTATTTTATCGTCTCGTCAGAGAACAAATGAACACCACGCGAGATATGAAAATGATTATGAATGCGGTCATGACGAAAGGATTGAAAGTATATGGAAAAGAAATTTCAAAGATGTTGCCTAAATTGATTCAAGATCCGAGTCGAGTCCCTGTGCTTGTTTTAGAACAAGAAGATGAGATTCTTGCTCTTGAGTTAGCTCGTGAAGAAATAGGAAAACTCACCAAATGTTCTGTTGAACTGATGAAAGAAGAAAAGAGCAAAGAGAAGAAAGCTTCTCATGCATTGCCTCATAAACCAGCTATCGTAATTGAAGAGTAAGATGTTCTTTGAGTTTGTATTTTCTGACAAAGCCACTTGGCGCTTCAATGATATAACTTGCTTTTTTTTG
>JAHFLI010000054.1:3647-7808 GCA_023255615.1 Candidatus Woesearchaeota archaeon | reverse complement strand
TTTATACATATGTATTATTAATAATACAACCCATATATAAATCTTGCGGAAATGAATTTATGAAAGTCTCTTTGTTTTTTTAGAAAAAGAACCAAAAACAGCCCCCTCTCTCGCCCTAATGGATATATTGTCTCAAATTTTCCTGTTCAGTGTATCTTTGAAAATATTCCCTTTTGATTTTTTCATCTATTTTAATTAATTCGCAATAATGAGACCATGCCAATTTGGGAGACACTGTCCCCCATTTCTGATAAATCTGGTAAAATCTCCTCATTCGCCTTAGATTGCTGGAATCAAAGCCTCTCCCGAATTCTTCGGTTAATTCTTCAGAGATTAATTCAAGAAGCCTTTCACCATATCCTGCCCGCTTGCCTCCTTTTTGCTCTTCTTCTACAATCTTTCTGCCTATCTCAAAATATGCTTTAAGCATTTCAGTATTTATGGCGGTAAAGGTGTTATACCTTGCTTTAGCTATAATGTTCTTTATATCTTTTAAGATAGACGAATAATCGTTCCCGGCAATCATCTTTTTGGTCATTTTACCCTTGCGGCAGCTTATTTTTCATTTATACCCTTTACCAAAATCAAAACCAAATTTTTCCAAGTCTTTCCTAATATATTTTTCCTGCAGATCATAAACTCCGGTAAAAACATATTCATTGTCCCATTCAGCAAAAGATGAAATATTCTTCTGTATGGATTCAATCAACTTTGCAGGAGCCAATGAATTTGGCACATGAAAGAAAAAGAAGATAATGGTTTCATAAATCTTTATAGTTGGATCAATAAGCTTGAATTTTTTAGAAACAGCGTCTAAGGCATTTCTCAAACCAATCTTATTTATTATAGTTTTACCAGTTGCAGTCTTATGGATGTAAACGTTTCCTCCTTGAGCTACCGAGTGGCTGAATTTGTACAATGTTCTTCCGTATTTGTCGAATGTTTTTTTCATTTTCAGAATTTTCCAACCAATTTTGGTTTTGATTTAAATACGGATTTATGCTGCCTGTATATAGGAGGCTCAAGACAATAAGCTCTCTTTAGGTGATTCGGCACACTCCCAATGGATATGCTTATGTTTGCAGCAACTAATTTCATTAGAGTTTCATTTTCCTTAAGGGCAAATTTTTCATTGCTTATGTCTTTTTTGCATTTTGGGCAGATTACAGCATCCTTTACAATTATTGTTTTAGAAGGTTTTCTAAGGTCACAAATAAGCTCGCCTAATTCAAAATTTCTGGTCGTTTTCCCGCATTCCATACATTTTATATCTGATTCCATTATAACCCTTTCCTCACCAATACTTGGTATCGGCACCCCATCATTCTCTCGCTCAACTCCGACAATGCCATGATCTGCATCGCTTTTGAATCTCCAATGCCTGGAATAGACTTCAATTCAGGCAGCGAGCATTCCGAAAGGGTATCAAGAGAATACAAAGAAAGAAGCCGATGACTCATATCAACAACATTCTCCTTTTTGGTGCCAGTCTGTAATAAGAGGGCTAACAATTCAGAGTTGGAAAGAGATTCTACACCTTTCTGTTTAAACCGTTCCCGAGGTCGATTCTCTTTGGGTATTTCTTTCATACGCATACAAACAAAGCAGAGTTAATAAATCATGCACTAAAAATTTCCGGAAATCTCGAAAATAGACCAAATGATAATTACCATAAAAAACTATTTCGTTATCTTTCTATAGCCTTCCTTCGCAACCTTTATAATATCGTTTCTTACTCTTTGGAGATATGCCGGGATGGGAATTAATAGGGGAAGAAGAACGAAACGCAGTCAATGACGTGTTTGATCGAGGCGGTATTCTCTACCGATATGGATTCGATAAAGTCAGAAAGAATACCTTTCTTGTTGATGAATTAGAAAAACAAATTGCGTTGCGAGTGAAAGCAAAACACGCGCTGTGTGTCTGCAATGGAACAGCAGCGTTGAAAGCATCACTGATTGCATTAGGAGTGAAACCAGGGGATGAAGTGATTACTCAAAGCTTTACCTTTATTGCAACTGTCGAAGCAATCCAAGATGTTGGCGCCATTCCGATTATTACGGAAATTGACAAATCATTAAACATGGATCCGAAAGATCTCGAAAAAAAGATAACCAAAAAAACAAAAGTCATTATTCCCGTGCACATGGCAGGAGTTCCTGCAAAAATGAACGAAATCATGAGCATTGCAAAAAAACACAATCTCAAAGTCTTAGAAGACAGCGCTCAAGCATTAGGAGCAACCTACAAAGGAAAAGAATGTGGAACGATAGGAGACATGGGCATTTACAGTATGGACATTGGAAAAGTCATTACCACTGGAGAAGGTGGCGTTATTGTAACCAATAATTCTCAGCTCTGGAAAATAGCGCATGAGTACTCAGATCATGGTCATGAATGCAATCCAAATCTTCCAAGAGGAAGAGACACCAGAACCATTCCAGGATTTAATTACAAAATGATGGAGCTGCAAGGAGCAGTTGGTTTAGCACAATTAAAAAAAATGGATTATATCTTAAAAAAACAAAGAGAAAATAAAAAATACATCAAAGATAAATTAAAGACCATTAAAACAATTGAATTCAGGGAATTACCTGATGAAGGAGATGCAGGAGATACCTTAATTTTCTTCGTTGAATCCCAAGGAAAAGCGTTACAGGTTGCAAAAACATTGGCAGAAAAAGGAATAGGAACAAAAAATTTGCCCGATGCGATTGACTGGCATTATGCAGGAACATGGAGCCATATCTTCAAAGAATATCCACAGTATAA
This sequence comes from Candidatus Woesearchaeota archaeon, assembly GCA_023255615.1. GTDB lineage: Archaea > Nanobdellota > Nanobdellia > Woesearchaeales > JACQSR01 > JACQSR01. The sequence continues at coordinate 5,036 of JAHFLI010000054.1, read as the reverse complement.
AGGAAATTTAGAAGAGCTCTGGAAACAATCAACTCATTTACTCAGAAGAGCAATTGCACTCCCAATTTTAGTCAAGATGGATGATCAACAAAAAAACAATATCATCAACGCAGTCACCGAGGCACTTGCGTGAATCACCTCAAAAAAGTAACGGTAAATGAAAACGCCACGTTAAAAGAAGCGATGGCGTCAATTGATAGCTCAGGTGCTGGTCAAGTGTTAGTGTTAGATGAACATAACACCTTAATAGGCATTGCCTCTGACGGAGATATCAGAAGATCATTAATGAAAGGAGAATCTATTTCAACGCCAGTCAAAAAGATCATTAACACCAACTGCATTGTTCTTCAGCAATCTGATTTGTTCAACGCCAGTAAAATTCACGAAACGATTAATGCTCTTAAAAACAGACTCAAAACAGCACAATACATTCCTATTGTTGATGATGGTAAGTTGGTAGAATTTGCCTACATCAAAAATCTTCATCAGTTTGGAAAAGTAGTTTCCTTTGCAGAAGTCAGAGAAGAAAAAAAAGTGAACAGAGTTCTCATCATTGGTGGTGCTGGTTACTTAGGATCGATTCTCAGCAGAAAATTGCTCGATCGTAGATATGATGTGAGAGTGTTTGACATTATGTACTTTGGCGAACAACCGATTGAAGACATAAAAGATCATCCTCATTTTGAATTAATTAAAGGTGACATGAGAAATATTGCAGAAGTAACCAAATCATTAGTCGGTGTCGATGCCGTTATTCTCTTAGCAGGCGTTGTCGGAGACCCTGCATGCCAATTATCACCAGAAGAAACCGTAGAAACAAATTATCTGGCAACGAAAATGGTTGCAGAAGCATGTAAATATCATCAAATTAACCGATTTATTTTTGCATCAACCGCTTCCGTTTATGGTGTTCAAGAAGGCGTTGTTGATGAAACCTCTCCTCTACATCCCGTTTCCTTATACGCACGATCAAAAATCATGTCCGAAGAAGCGATCTTAAGTTTAATTGACGAAAACTTCTCTCCAACGATGTTGCGCATGGGCACGTTATATGGTCTCTCTCCCCGAATGAGATTTGATTTAGTTATTAATGTCTTGACCATGAAGGCAGCAAAAGAAGGAAAAATAAAAATCTTTGGCGGCAAACAATGGAGACCATTTTTACATGTCGATGATGCAGCAGAAGCATATATTAAAGCACTTGAAGCACCAATCGAAAAAGTCAAAGGTGAAGTCTTCAATGTCGGCTCTGATGACCAAAATTGTCAAATCCAACAGTTAGGAGAATATGTGAAGCAATCATTTCCTTCCGTCATGATCGAAACAGTTCCTGAAGATGTTGATCAGAGAGATTATCGAGTATCCTCAAAAAAGATTGAGCATGTTCTT
>JAHFLI010000054.1:0-3547 GCA_023255615.1 Candidatus Woesearchaeota archaeon | reverse complement strand
AATCCAACAGTTAGGAGAATATGTGAAGCAATCATTTCCTTCCGTCATGATCGAAACAGTTCCTGAAGATGTTGATCAGAGAGATTATCGAGTATCCTCAAAAAAGATTGAGCATGTTCTTAATTTTTCAGTCCAAAAAACAATTCCTTATGGTATTGAAGAAATAAAACATGCATTGAGAACCATTGAAAACCCATTGAGCAAGGTGTATTACAATTCCTAAGATTATTGCAATAATCCCTGCGAGAAAAGGCTCAAAGGGAGTTCTGGGAAAGAATGCGCGCATAGTAGCAGGAAAACCACTTATGGTATATACCATTGAAGCTGCAAAGAAATCATCCTTAATTTCAGAGATTCTTATAACAACAAATGATGAAAAAGTAAAGGAAATTGCACAGAAATATGGAATTACTCTCATTGATCGTCCAGAGAATTTATGTAATGATGATACACCCATGCTTCCGGTACTGCAACACGCTCTCAAAGGAAAAGTGTGCGATATTGTTGTTTTGCTGCAACCAACCTCTCCATTGAGAACAACTGCAGATATTGATAACTGCATTAAAAAAATAAAAAACTTCAATGCGGTGTATTCCATAACGGAAAACAAAGAAAGTCCATTATGGAGTTTTGTGATCAAAAAAGAGATATTGCGCCCATTGATTCCATTTGACTCATCAAAAACATTACGACAGCAATCAGAAAAATCATATTACTTAAATGGAGCTGTCTACGTTTTCAAGAAAGAAATAGTCATGACAGCAAAAGAATTCATTCTCGATAATGTTTCATACGTCATTATGCCATCAGAGCGTGCCATAGAAATTGATCGAGAATATGATTGTATGGTAGCCGAGGCTCTTCTCAATGAAACTAGGAAATAAAATAATTGGAGAAGGTCATCCTTGTTTCTTTATTGCAGAAGCAGGAGTCAATCACAATGGAGATATTAATCTTGCAAAAAAATTGATTGACGTTGCAAAAAATGCAGGTGCAGATGCTGTCAAATTTCAAACCTTCAAAACAGAATACATTGTGACAAAACATGCAAAAACAGCTGCCTATGCAAAAAAGGAGTCAAATACTCAACACGAATTACTTAAAAAATTAGAATTATCAAAGGAAGATCACAAAGTTCTTCAAAATTATTGCAATAAAAAAGGAATTATCTTTTGTTCAACCCCTCATTCGGGAGAGTGGAGTGTTGATCTGCTGGAAGAATTGCGTGTTCCCTTTTACAAAATTGGATCGGGAGATATCGACAATTTGCCATTTCTAAAATATGTTGCGAAAACAAAAAAACCAATCATTCTATCATCCGGTATGGCAACCATTGACGAGATCAAGGAAGCAATCTCAACCGTAAGATCGGAAGGAAATGAAAATATAGTCATGTTGCATTGCACCACTTCCTATCCCTGTACTATTGAACATGCCCATTTGCGCATGATTCGAACGTTGAGGATGGAATGTGACGTTTTAGTCGGTTATTCTGATCATACAACCGAAATAGTGACTCCTTCTATTGCCCATGCATTAGGGGCAGTTATTGTTGAAAAACATTTTACTCTTGACAAAAAACTTCCCGGACCGGATCATAAAGCATCGGTAAACCCTGAAGAATTAAAAGAAACGATTTCGTTATTACGAACGACTGAATTATTGCTCGGATCTTCAAATAAAAAAATCAATCCTATTGAACAAAAAATAAAAGAGATTGCGCGGAAAAGCATTGTTGCAAAAGGTGTGATCAAGAAAGGACAGATCATTACCAAAAATATGCTCGATATTAAGCGACCTGGTACAGGATTACGACCGAAATTACTCTCTTCTATTATTGGAAAAAAGGCAACCAGAAATATTGCGCACGATGATTTGCTCAAACAAGGCGATTGGAAATGAAGAAAATTTTATTCATCACGGGAACGCGTGCGGAATATGGTTTAATGAAGCCGATTCTGAGAGCAATTCAGCATGATGCCCATCTTTCACTCTCTCTGGTCGTAACGGGAATGCATCTCTCTCCGGAATTTGGATTATCGATAAAAGAAATTGAGAAAGATTGTTTTTCCATATGCGCAAGACTTCCTCTCTTGCATACAGAAGATACGTTGAAGGGAATGGCAAAATATCTTGGAAAACTTATTTTTCATCTCTCAGAAACTGTTCAACAAGAAAAACCAGATATTCTTCTTAGTATTGGAGATCGAGATGAAGCATTGGCCGGTGCATGCATCGGCAGTCATTTGAATATTCCAGTTGTTCATCTTCATGGTGGAGAGAGAACAGGAACTTTGGACGAATCAATGCGGCATGCCATTACCAAAATGAGCCATGTTCATTGTTGTGCAACGCAACAAAGTAAAAAAAGGATTCTCAAATTAGGAGAAGAACCATGGAGAGTTCATGTGGTGGGAGCTCCGGGATTAGATATGATACGAAAAAAAGAATTTCCTAAAAAAGAAAAGATACGAGAAACGTTTCATCTGAACTCAAACAAACCAACTCTTCTCGTTATCCAGCATCCGGTTACAACAGAAATTGAGTCTGCAGAATCTCAGATGAGAGAAACCATGGAAGCAATAAAATCTCTCGGCCATCAAACAATTGTTATTTATCCCAACGCAGATGCTGGTGGCAGAAGAATGATCAAAGTCATTGAAGGATACAAACACCTTCCGTTCATTCAATGTCATAAAACAATTTCCCATTCCAATTATTTGGGACTTCTGGGAACAGTAAACGCTATTGTTGGTAATTCAAGTTCCGCATTAATTGAAACTCCTCCCTTTCATCTTCCCGCCATAAATATTGGATCTCGACAATATCTCCGAGAACGTTCCACGAATGTGATCGATGTTCCCCATCATCAAGATAAAATAAAAAAAGCGATTGAAAAAGCATTGTTCGATAAAAAATTTAAAAGTATTGTCAAAAAATGCAAATCAGTATACGGTGATGGAAAAACAGCTGAAAAAGTGGTAAAGATTTTAAAGAGTGTTCAGAAAGATAAGCATACCGTACAAAAGAGGATGACGTACTAATGCCATTTCCCACAAGAAAAATCGAAAATTGGAGAAAACCATGGGTTGAGGATGGCAAACCAACCAAATGGAACTGGGTTGCTCAGCACATCCGTCTTCTCACCATTGAGAAGAATTCAGATATTGGAGCATTTACCTATATTAACGCAGAAGCGGGCGTAGAGATTGGAGAAAGTGTTCAAGTTGGCTCTCATTGCGCTATTTATTCGGTGTCAACCATTGACGGAAAAAAAGGTAAAGTAATTCTGAAAAGAAATTGCAAGATTGGCAGCCATTCAGTCATTATGCCCGGTGTAACCATCGGAGAAAATTCCGTCATCGGCGCATTTAGTTTTGTCAATAAAAACATTCCAGACAATGTGATCGCCTATGGATGCCCCGCAAAAGTCATCAGAAAAATAAAACCAGAAGAGATTGTTAATTAAAATCCCATTTTTTTCTCAGCCGTTCTTGTTTACTGACAACATATACTGTTTCTAAGTGATCTTCATTTACTTCAACAA
>JAHFLI010000176.1:1285-2572 GCA_023255615.1 Candidatus Woesearchaeota archaeon | reverse complement strand
GCCCAATTCCTGAAGCACGTCAGCTGATCCACATTGTGAGGAAACAGAACGATTACCGTGCTTTGCCACATGAAGTCCAGATCCAGCGACAACAAAAGCTGCAGTTGTTGAGATATTAAAGGTATTTGATTTATCACCGCCCGTTCCGCAAGTATCAACGATCATCTTTGCTTTTGGTCTGATTCGCGATGCTTTGCTGCGCATAACACGTGCGAATGCAGTGATTTCGTCAACGGTTTCGCCTTTCATGCGCAATCCAACAAGAAACGCAGAGATGAGTGCAGGAGAAGCAAGACCGGACATGATTTCATTCATGGATTCTTCTGCTTCTTTGTAGGACAGATTTTTCCCTTCAATTATTTTCTGAATGGCTTCTTTGATCATTTTCTTTTGATCATATTTTCAATAATTTTTCCACCAACTGGAGTGAGAACAGATTCCGGATGGAATTGTACCCCTTCGAGAGGAAATTCTTTATGGCGGACAGCCATCACCACATTGGATTCAGAACGAGCAGAAATTTCCAAGCAATACGGAACATCAATACCAGCTAAACTATGATATCTCCCTGCCTTGAAATTATTAGGTATTCCCTGAAAGATTGATTTCCCGTCATGGTGAATTAAGGATGATTTCCCGTGCACGATTTCGTGGCAGCGATCAACTTTTCCACCCATGGCTTCGATAATGCACTGATGTCCGAGACAGATTCCCATAATAGGAATGGATTGATAATATGCCTGAATCAATGGAATACAAATCCCAGCGCTGGCTGGATTCGACGGTCCAGGTGAGATCACAATGAGTTTTGGTTTGAACTCTTTGATCACGTCTTGAATAACTTTCATATCAGTGTTATTTCTGTAGACGAGCACTTCACAACCGCGCTTTTCAAATTCATCAACTAAGTTATAGGTGAATGAATCAAAATTGTCGATAAAGAGGATTTTCATTTGAATCCTCCTGACAATTCAATTGCTTTGAGGCATGCTTGTGCTTTTTTTTCTGTTTCATGATATTCATTTTCCGGAATGCTATCATAGACGATGCCGGCTCCTGCACGAATGTATGCTTTTTTATTTTTTAATCTCATGGAACGAATAATAATAGCAGAATCAAACTCCCCTGACGGAGTAAGATAGCCAACAGCACCACCGTAAAATCCGCGCTTATTTTTTTCAAATTGTCTGATGATTTTCATGGCCATGACTTTTGGACACCCTGAGAGCGTTCCCATGTTCATGGATGCAAGATATGCATGCAATGCATCCAAACCTTCTTTCAATT
>JAHFLI010000176.1:0-1275 GCA_023255615.1 Candidatus Woesearchaeota archaeon | reverse complement strand
ACGAGATGTTGGACATGAGAATATTTTTCAACAAAAAAAGGATAATCAACAAAACGTGATCCTGGTTTGCACACCCGTGCAACATCATTTCGTGCAAGATCCACCAACATCGTATGTTCGGCAATTTCTTTTTGATCTGTTTTGAGTTCTATTTCATATCGAGAATCAAGATCAGGATCAATTTTATCATTGATTAATCCACGAGGTTTTGTTCCCGCAATGGGTCGGATCTGCATAATATTTTTTTCTACTTTTACGCATGTTTCCGGTGACGCACCAAGTAAAATTCCTTCTCCACTATTAATGTAAAACATATAAGGAGAGGGATTTAATGCACGCAGATGTTTGTAGATGTCGAGTGGTTCTGCATTGTAGTTGGACATAATAGTTCTGGATGGAACAACCTGAACAACATCACCATTCATGATATGTTCTCGCATTTTCACGACAATTTTTTTAAATTCATCTTCTGGGGTATCTGTTTCAATGACTCGTTTTATTGGTTTTACTTTTGAAATTTTTGGCAATGGTGCATCGAGTGCTTTCTTATACGTTTGAATTGTTTTTTGGATTCGTTGGAGTTGTGTGTTTTTTGGTTCAGTCGTGATGATTGCATTAATGATAATCATTGTTTTTTTCTCCAGATGATTAGTGACAAATAGATTATCAAGGAAATAAAATTCATAATCAGGATCACGCAATGGGTCGTTTGCATTTTTGGGGAGATCTTCAAACTGATCGATAAAGTCAAAAGAAAATGCTCCGAATAATCCACATGACGGATAAGGAAGTTCTTTGGTCGGTTTGAACGCAAACGCAATGGTGCGTAAAATATCAATGTGTGTTTTAAGTTTTATGCGTTGATCTTCGCTGACCACTTTTCTTTTTGGAGTAAGTTTTCCAACAATGATTCCCTTTTTCATGATGGCGCTGTCGCAAAACTTGAGTTCCTTTTTGAGATGCTGCAAAAGATACAACCCATGTGGATTCAATGAGCGAATTTCAAATGAATCTCCACGACCAACAATATGGAGGGTTGGAGATGCTGATCCTAAACTTTTTTCGCCGTATTTTTTGACAATATCTGCCGATTCGAAAAAAAGGGAATTCTTTTTTCTTCCGTAATCGGATAGTTTTGAGAAGTACGTAATAGGGTCAACGTACGGGATCTCTTCCACTACGGGGATTATCGTCCCTGGTTTCGCTTTTTTGAGTGCTTCTAGATCAATCATTGTTTTGGATAAAATAATTCGTTCTAACTTTATTAAGGTTTGG
>JAHFLI010000175.1 GCA_023255615.1 Candidatus Woesearchaeota archaeon | reverse complement strand
TACTGATTCCATAGTAACAGAAAATGCTCGGGCCGCACTCATGTTCATAAATGAGGTTGATTCAAGCTCAGTATTTCATAATTGCAGTACCCGATTTTCAGATGGATATCGGTATGGATTTGGAGCCGAAGTTGGCATCAGTACAAATAAAACTCATGCACGAGGTCCTGTCGGACTAGAAGGACTTACTATTTACAAATATATTCTTAAAGGAAATGGTCACGTTGTTGCTTCCTATTCTGGAAAAGATGCCCGTCCGTTCATTCATCACGAGCTGAAAAAAAAATGGTCATAGAAGAAAATCTCGGTACAAGTTGTCGACGAATAGTTATTAAAATCGGCACTTTTGTTATTTCAAAGAAAGATGGTGGAATTGATAATGACTATATTGAGGATCTTGCACGACAATTATTCCAATTCAAAGAAAAAGAGATTATTCTGGTGACTTCTGGGGCGATTGGAAAGGGTATGCAGGAATTGCAGCTTAAAGAATTTCCTCGAGAGATCACCCTTCGGCAGGCATGTGCAGCAGTTGGACAAACGCTTTTAATGAATGCATACCATGTTGCCTTCAAGAAATACGGTATGAAAGTTGGTCAAATCTTGATGACCTATGATAATTTTACAAACAGAACATCGTATTTGAATCTTCGCAACACATTTGAGACTTTGCTTAAGCAGAAAATAATCCCTGTTGTCAATGAAAATGATTGCATTTCTTTAAATGAGATTGGTAATACATTTGGTGACAATGATCGACTTTCGGCGCTTGTGGCTTCGAAAATGAATGCTGATTTACTTATTATGCTTAGTAGCGCAAAAGGATTATGCGAATATGTCAATGGTGAGGAGAAGATTATTCCCATCGTAACAGAAATTACGTCATCGTTGAAAATGTTAGCTGGAAAAGCTGGACAATTTGGTACAGGCGGCATGAAAAGCAAATTGGAAAGTGCTGAGGTAGTTACTCGAGCGGGGATTCCCGTTATTGTTACTTATGGAAAAGGGAAAGACGTTGTTCTGAACGTATTCAAAGGAATCTATCAAGGGACATTGTTTTTGCCTGGAAAAAAGATTTCCATAAAGAAAACATGGATAAGACTTACACCTGCAAAAGGATCTCTTGTTGTCGATGAGGGAGCACAACATGCGCTTCTTAATGGGAAAAATCTTCTTCCTGCAGGAGTAATTCAGATAAAAGGAAATTTTTTAAAAGGGGACGTCATTGACATAGAATCAGGAAGCAAAGTAATTGCGAAAGCGATTAGTGATTTTAGTTCCATCGACGTCGAGCATGTTAAGGGAAAACGGAGCGTTGAGATCGGAAAACGTTTTGGGTACGTCAATATAGCACGACGAGAAAATCTTATCCTCTTATGAAAAAAGAAACAACCGCCGGGATTACTGTGAAGAAAGAAGTGGATTTTTCTGAATGGTATACTCAGGTTATTTTGAAGTCAGGTCTTGCGGACTATTCTGCCGTTTCGGGGTGTATCGTGTTTCGTCCCCTTTCTTATTCAATTTGGGAAAATATTCGACAACTTACTGACGAACGGATTAAAAAAATCGGTGTTGAAAATGCATACTTCCCCTTATTTATTCCCGAACATCTCCTTTCTCGAGAAAAAGAACACGTGGAGGGATTTTCTCCCGAGGTTGCATGGGTTACTCAGGGGGGGAATACTCCTCTCAGCGAACGACTTGCAGTTCGCCCTACTTCTGAAGCGATCATGTATGATTCATACTCAAGATGGATTCGTTCGTGGCGCGATCTACCCTTGAGACTTAATCAATGGAATTCAGTGGTGAGATGGGAATTTAAGCATCCTGTTCCTTTTTTACGGACAAGAGAATTTCTTTGGAATGAAGGGCATACTGCATTTGCAACCAAAGAAGAAGCAGACAGAGAAATAGTGCAAATTCTTGATATTTGGAAGGATATTGTTAATAATTTTCTCGCGTTGCATGGGGTTGTTGGAAAAAAATCCGATAAAGAAAAATTTGCTGGCGCATTAGCGACTTTCGCAATGGAATTTATTATGCCAAATGGACGCACTATTCAAGGTCCCGATGCACATTCTGATGGACAGAATTTCGCAAAAGCTTATGACATCAAATTCGTTGACCGCGATGAGCAGGAGAAATATGTCTGGCAAAACACATGGGCGATTACGACCAGAATGATTGGAGTGATGGTTGCAATACATTCGGATAACAAAGGTCTGGTCATTCCACCACATATTGCACCCAACAAAGTGGTTATCATTCCCATCTACAAAGAGGAAACAAAAAAATTGGTTCTTCATGAAACAAAGAAAATTGGGCGAAAACTAAAGGACTTTACACCAATCATTGATGATCGAGATGAATACTCTCCTGGTTGGAAGTTTAATGAATGGGAGCTTAAGGGTATACCTGTGAGAATCGAAATCGGTCCAAAGGATATTGAAAAAAAGTCTGTTGTTGTTGTCAGAAGAGATACGGGGCAGAAAGAGATCGTTGAAGACCCTCATTTAAGCAAGCGACTGAGTGAGATTTTAGAAGAAATGCATCAGAATCTTTTTTTAAAAAGTAAACATT
>JAHFLI010000174.1 GCA_023255615.1 Candidatus Woesearchaeota archaeon | reverse complement strand
ATAAATACTTTGTTGGATTAGAATATGTATAAATTATCACAGAAAAAAGTTCTCTACCCTACCTAGAGACAACAAAAAAGAGTTAAATTTATAGACGGAGAGAGAGAAAATACTAAGTTTCGTGTCAGCTGAGATACAACAGAGCTTACTTATATAAGTATGGAAAAAAATAGAAATAAAAAGAAAAATTGAAAGAAATTTACCCAATAAAAGTGACACAAAAAAAGGATATTGTTGGTCTCTTTTTCTACCGATATCATGAACTGAACTTTTCTTCATCGTCTCAAAAACAGTACTCTCTCTTTCTTTAATTATTTTTACCGTTCCTATCTGGAGACAATGGATATGAAGTGAGAAAGGACAGAGACCATAACTGTTTTTCTTGTTTTCATCCCTGATTAATTGTACTTGTCACTTTAAAGAAAAAAACTTCACCTTCTTTTTACAATGAAGCTCTCACACTCATAAAGATTTTTCGAATAATTCGTAATCTCTTCGAAAATAGTAGACTATGTCGAAAATATCTCAAAAAAGAAACAAAACTTCCGATTTTCTTACAGAAATTTCCGAAAAAACATCCTCTCACTCTTTGAAGGAGAACGCAATTCTTATAAACGTGAACTCCTTCAGAATCATCGTGAAATTCAAGGAAAAAGAAATCATCATCGACAAGGAAGTGAATGATTTGGATAGATTTGTCCTGAAATTTTTAAACCATATACGACACCTCACCTCTTACGTGATTGTTTCTGGATATGTTGCGATTGTGATGGGAAGGCCCCGAGCAACTGATGATGTTGATATCCTTGTTCCAAAAATGACGAAAGAATTCTTTGCACGAGTATGGAATGGTCTGGAAAAGGATGGGTTTTGGTGCCTGAACACCACCGATATGGAAGATGCATACGAACTTCTTAAAACAAACAGCATACGATTCGCGATCCATCCACAAATAACACCCAATATTGAATTGAAATGGTGCAAGAACACGGTGGATCAGGAGTCATTGAAAAATCCAATTAGTATCGTTATAGACAGAAATCCGATACAAGTGGCACCCTTAGAATTGCAGATTGCCTATAAGGAAATAGCATTAAAAGGAAATAAAGATAAAGAGGATGCTGCACATATCCGGGATGTCGCGAAAGGTTTTTTAGATGAGGATTTAATTGATGCATATAAACGAGCATTGAAATGAGGCCATTCAACGCAAGAGAATTTCGAAAAAAGAATGACGCGGAACGGTTGTGGTATACTCATTACTGGGCGGCATATGTCACATCCCACCACGACAAGGATTGGAGCAAACAGCAAAACATCTTCATTAACAGCATCATGCAGAACTGCAAGCATCCTGTATTAACGCCGCAGCAGTATCTCAAAATCAAGGGTGAGAAATGTTTCCGTGATTAAGAATTGAAAAAATACTCTCTATCTTACCCGTCTTCTTATACTGTTTTCCTGCATTTCTCATTTCGTCAGTCCTATAAGTAATTCCTTTTTTCGCCAATTCCAATCGAATTTTTCCCGATAAAAACTGGCAAAACTGGGTGACGTTTTTCGGAGATTGGGAAACATGGCATCGTTCAAAATCAATTAAGATCGGTGCCTTTCCGATAATGATATGTTTCAATGGATGATGCATTTCTTCCTTATCAACCCCAACGTCATCAAGAATCTTGAGTTGAAAGAAAAGAGAATGAATGACATTCATTATTTTTTTTCTTGTTGCATACTCAATAAAGTCATCAATAAACAACCCTTCAATAAACTCGAATCCAATCACATTCTCCGTTGAAAAGAACAATGTCGGTCCAATTTCTTTTTTATTCAGGCGTTTCAACCAATATGCTTCGTTTTCAATACGATTCAATGCAGTAGAGGAAGGATTTTTTATTTTCATGGCAATTTTTTTCTTTTTCCATTTCCCAGTAAAAATGAGCCCACGTTTTCCATGATCAAATGCAGAAATCTCTTTCACCTTTTTTTTCTCAAGATCGAGAAGTGCAGGACTCTTTTTGAGCATATACACAAACAACTGTTCCATGAATAATGGTTCTTGTGCAATTTCTTCAAAAGAAAACAAATGTTCCACTAAAAATTCATCGATTTTTTGCTTGTTCGTCAATGAAGAGAAAATAAAGAGAACAATTCCATCAGGTGAAAGGTGATCAGAAACCTGTTCGATAAATTTCCCTAATACTTCATATCCTTTTTTTCCACCGTCTAATGCGCGATCCGGAACTTTTACATCAGCGGGAAGATACGGAGGATTAAAGATAATTGTATCAAATCGTATGGTCGGAATGTTTTGAAAAATATCACTCTCCATAAAAATAATGTTTTTAACGCCTTGTCGAAGTGCATTTCCTTTTGCATATTTGACTGCTTCAGGATTGACATCTGAAGCATATACTTTTTTGACTCGCGGATTTTTTGCTGCAGTGATTGCCTGAATACCCGAACCAGTGCCGATATCTAATACGATTCCTCGAGCATATTTCTTAACCTGTTCTGCTAAGAGAAATGAATCCTCTTGGGGTTCGTAAGTATCGGGCATACTCTTCAATAATAGTGGGTGCTTTAAAAAAGTAAACAATTA
>JAHFLI010000173.1 GCA_023255615.1 Candidatus Woesearchaeota archaeon | reverse complement strand
GAGAGTATCTCCCTAAACTTGGCTATAGTTCTCGGATCGAAGTAATGACTCCTCTCATTCCTTCCTTGACTGAAGGGGGGAAAATGTCAGCGAGTAATCTCAAGTCTAAAGTTGACCTTCTTGATCCCCCTGAAGAGATCAGGAAAAAAATAATGGCTGCCTATTGTCCTGAAGGAAATCCTTTGAACAGCGTTCTCGCTTTCGTTAAATATGTTATCATGGTTTTAAAAGAAGAGAAGAAAGAACCATTTATCATTCATCGAGACAAAAAATTCGGTGGCGACGTCGCCTATACTTATTATGATTTTCTTGAGCAGGATTTTATCGCTAAAAAACTACATCCTCTTGATTTGAAAAACGCTGTTGCCCAGGAAATTATTGAGATAGTGCAAAAAATTGATAGAAAAAAATTGGAAAAACTTGCGCAGAAGGCATATTCGAGCGAATAATTTTTATCACTCGGTAAAAAATTCAACAATATCTTGATCTTTTACTTGATGTTTTAGTCCTACTTGTTGACCGGGAAACTTGCTCGACGGTCCCCAGATTTTTGCATATTTTACTTTTTTTGAGAAGCCGTGAAGGATTTTCTCTGCTACCTCGAGTAGTGTTGCTCCAGGAGGGAGTACGACGGGAATATTCTTTTTTTGATTATTTTTTCCTTCATGCTTTGTGAAAATTCTAACAACCCCAAAAGAATGAAGTATCTTTTCTTTCAACTCTTCTATACCTTCATTTGTTGCTGCTGAAACGAGAATAAAATTGTATCGTTTTGCCTTCAGCGTTTCTGTTATCTTCCTTTTTGTTTCTTCATTGTATTGATCAATTTTTGTGACTATAATTATTCTCTTTGCATTTTTGTTATTTTTGACTGACTCAAGTACTGAACCTATTTCGTTTATTTTTTCAACAACAATCAAGAGCGTATCAGTATTGTTTACAATTCCTTTATCGAAATTTTCTGAGGCTATTGGCGGAAGATCGATAATCTGTATGTTACACCCTTTGTAAAACAAGGTTCCGATGAGTGGTTCGGTCGTCGTGAAACCGTAACTTGCGATTTTTGGTTGCGCATTTGTTAACACTTTAAGGAGAGACGATTTTCCGCTATTTGTTAATCCGACAAGTACTGCCTGCATATCCCCTTTTTTTATGCCTTGTTTTGCTCCCCTCTTTTTCGATTTTTTTGCAAACTCTTGTTTTAATTTTTTATAACGCCTCCTGAGATTTTCCCTTAATGATTCTGCACCTTTATGCTTGGGAACTGTTCGAATCATTTCCTCAAGTGATTCAATCTTTTCTTCGTCTGTTTTTGCTTCATGAAACTTGCGTTCAGCTTCGAGATATTCAGGATGCGCATTAATTGGCATATATTTATTAATCTATTTCCTTTTAAAAATTTTAACATGGATCTTACATTTTTTAGTGCTGATGCTGAAACGGTTGCACGCGCATTATTGGGTACTACTCTTGTTCGTACAATCGATGGAAAATCATTACGCGCGCGTATTGTTGAGACTGAAGATTATTTTGACGAGAATGATCCTGCCTCGCGTGCATGTCAGAACGGAGATTTACGTCTGACGATGTATATGAGGGGAGGAACGATTCTCATATACGGTGTTCACAATAATTGGTTGGTAAATATTGTGACCCAAAAAGAAGGTGTTGCTCAAGCAGTGTTATTGCGTGCAGTTGAACCGCTTAATTTTTCTGGTCGGGGAAATGGTCCTGGTTTACTCACTAAAGCCTTATTTATCGATAAAAAATTTCATAAACGAGATATTATGGACAATGGGGAATTATGGGTTGACTTTCGTGATAAACCTCTTTTTGAAACAGGGCAAAGTTTTCGTATCGGGGTTAAAAAAGATCTTAAGCGGAAATTTCGTTTTTACATTAGAGGAAATGAATGGGTGAGTCGGGGATGAATGTTGGCGTATTATTTTCGGGAGGAAAAGATAGTTTGTATGCGGCGTATCTTGCACAAAAATCAGGATATACTCTCTGTTGTTTTATCAGTATCTTTTCCGATAATCCTCACAGCTTCATGTTTCATACGCCATCGATAGCTGCGGTTGAGAAACAAGCTTTTAGTATGGAGCTTCCTTTAATCAAACGAAAAACTAAAGGAGAAAGAGAAAAAGAACTTATTGATTTAGAGATTGTTATTATAGAAGCAATTAAACGCTATCATATCGAGGGAATTGTTACTGGTGCTGTTGCAAGTGTATATCAAGCAACGCGGATTCAGACAATTTGTAATAAACTTGGTATTGAATGCTTTAATCCGTTATGGCAGAAAAATCAGAGTGAACTTTTGAAAGAACTTCTTCAAAATAAATTCGAAGTTATTTTGACGGGCGTTTCTGCTTTTCCCTTGAATCGAGAGTGGTTGGGAAGAACAATTGACAAGGAATTTATTAATCAGATAAAATTGCTTGAAAAAAAATACGGCATTAATCCGGCAGGAGAGGGGGGAGAATTTGAGTCATTTGTTCTCGATTGTCCTTTATTTTCTAGACGCTTAATCATCGACGATCATGTGGATTTTGGCGAAGGGTATTCCTGGCGACGAGAGGTGAGAGTAAAGTGAAAAAATATATACAGAAAATGGGACTT
>JAHFLI010000172.1 GCA_023255615.1 Candidatus Woesearchaeota archaeon | reverse complement strand
AATTTACTTTGAAAATAATTTTTTCAATGTCATGTATTGTTGCGTGTGATAATGATTTCAAGGAGGGGTATATTTGGAATAAGTTTTCCGCAACCGGAATCGTAGTTTCATCTCTCGTTCGTGCGGAGAGAAGAGTAGAAATAAGAGTTTTCCAATCTTCATCCCACGACTCAGCTGCCAGCCTCATTGGCCGCGGAGTGATATGTTGAAGTGCGTGAAATTGTTTACGTGCTTTTTCCTTATCCATCTTTTTTTCATTGATTATATGTTTTATTAATATTCGTAATCGTTAATTATATATACTCTTTCTCTAAAAGAAGACGTATGAAATATATTCCATTTATTCTCGGATTATTATTGTTACTCTCTTCGTGCTCTCCGAATTTATCAGGAAAAGCGTATTCTAGTTTAGATAGTGAAAAAGAAATAATTTCAATGCTTCAAAATAATTGCGTTGTTGCTGAGTCTGGTGACGAATCAAAAATTACCTCGTGCAATGAAATGTGCCATAAAGTCGTCGTACTCAATTCTGATGTTCAGCCGGAATGCGTATTAGGAATGGTGTACCGTAATGATGGATCTTATGATAAATCAACATTCTATCTTTGCAATGCTGAATTCAATCCTTCGCGAAATAGTGATGGTTCTCTTGATTCGTATCTCGATTGTTATTGTTGCTCTCCCTGACCCCTTCATTTCCTTTGGAGAATAACTTCATTTTTTTCTTTTGCTTGTTTTTATTATTATTTATTATATTTTCTATATAGATAATATATAATATAAGCACAAAAAACAAAAGAGAATCACTTCCATGAGAAATAATGGTGTATGAGTCAAGAGTGACAAAGAAATCTATTTATACCTCCATTTCTTATGGAGTCTTATGTCGGAAAAAGGATTAAGTTCATTTTTTGAAGGGTTTCTCAATAAGGAATCGGTATTTCTCGATAAAAAAGTTCTTCAAGGATCATTTATTCCAGAAACTGTTGAACATCGTGACCCTCAAATAGATAAAATTGCTCATATTCTTGCTCCTTGTTTACGATTAGAAAAACCCTCTAATCTCTTTGTGTATGGAAAAACTGGAACAGGAAAAACACTGGCAGTCAAATATACATCTGAAAAAATAAAGGAGACGGCAGAGAAAGCAAACATTCCCTTAAAAATTTTTTATATCAACTGCAAACTAAAACGAGTTGCTGATACAGAATATCGTCTCATTGCACAACTCACGAGAGAATTTGGTAGAGAAATTCCAAGCACCGGATTACCAACAGATGATGTCTATCGAATATTTTTTTCAACAATTGACAAAGAAAAACAACTTATTCTCATCGTTTTAGACGAAATCGATCAGCTCGTCAAAAAAACAGGTGATGAAATTTTATACAACCTTACACGAATTAATGAAGAATTGAAACAAAGTCAAATTGCAATCATCGGTCTGTCAAATGATCTTATGTTCATTGACCACATCGACCCGAGAGTAAAATCTTCTCTTTCTGAAGAAGAAATATTATTTCCACCGTATAACGCATTCCAAATTCAAGACATTCTCCGCAGAAGAGTCCCTCTTGCATTTCGTGACAATGTTATTGAGCAAGGGGTAGTGGAGAAATGCGCAGCATACGCGGCGCGAGATCATGGAGATGCACGACGAGCATTGGAATTATTACGTGTTGCAGGAGAACTTGCAGAGCGAAAAGGTCGTATCACTGTTGCGTTGCGAGACATCGATGACGCAGAAGATACGATTGAACGCGATCGCGTTGTTGAAATCTGCGAAGCACAACCAAAACAATCTCAACTTATCCTTTATTCTATCCTTTCTCAAAAAGAGGTTGATCTGATTCACACAGGAGAAGTGTATGAAATCTATCGCAACTTATGCACACAAACAGGTATGCGACCATTAACTCAACGTCGCGTATCTGATGTCTTAGCGGAACTCGATATGCTCGGGATCATTACGGTAAAAGTCATTTCAAAAGGAAGATATGGCAGAACGCGAGAAATCTCTCTCAGCGTACCTCAAATAATTATTCCAAAAATAATTGCCCTCCTTGAACAGGAGTTGTCGTTGGCTTAATTCTTATGGACCCCAACAAAAAGAAGGAACTTGTACAGCGATTCCTTGAAAAAGGAATGTTGGTAAGCACTGAAATGCTCGAATCTCTTGATACTCTTCCTTCAATTGACGAACTCACCGATTCACTTTCCTCCACTGTTCTCGTCCTTCAAAAAGAATTCATTCCCCCTGAACCAATGAATGGGGTAGAGCAAGACAAGGCGATCGAAAAACGAGACATCGAAAAGAAAATGATCTCGCCTCTCAAACTTGTTGCGAATTATGCAGATGAACCGGAAAAAAGAGAAGTAGGGCATTTCGTGGACTACTTTAATATACGTTACAAAGGAATGGAAAAATTGTTGAAAGGGAGAGGAGAGTTAGTAAATACTCTTTCTATTTCAAGAGTAAAGAAAAAAAGAGAAAAAGAAACGTTATCAGTGATTGGCATGGTGATCTCGAAAGACACCACCAAGTCAGGCAATCTTTTGATTACTCTTGAAGACCCCACCGGATCTCTGAAGGTATTGATCAGCAAAAATAAACCAGAACTTTTCTCAAGCGCACGCGATA
>JAHFLI010000171.1 GCA_023255615.1 Candidatus Woesearchaeota archaeon | reverse complement strand
GATCACGTCGTGTTAATTCATTCCAATCAATAAGATTTGTTTCAATAAACACATCAATGGGCAGCGTTTCCGTAAAACCAACCCGGGATTTGGGATCTCGTTCTTCGAGAGCTGTTTGCGGATAAAAATCAAATTTGTAAATAATACCGCCAGGAGAGGGCCATCGAGATTTTTTGTTTAAGGTAGGATATCCAATTGCTTGCCCAAAGATATGTCGTCCAGAATATCCTTTTGCGGCAACAAAGAAATTTGCACTGGCAATGTTGATGTTGTATGTGTTGAGAAGAGGAGAAAGTTTTTTGAAAATCAAAAAGGGATCTTCATCAATCTCTTTATCTAATTCACATCCCAACAATGTTGCTTTGAGGTCTGAAATGCGCTCAGGAAAATTCATTTGAGAAGATCGAGAAGAAGATGCGCCAATGGAAATGTCGAGTGCAATATTTTTCGCGGCTTCTTTCATGGCCTGAACAATCGGATAGGAATCTAGATAATCCTCAAGAGGAAGTTCAAGATCATTTAGTTGAGGAATCAACACAAAACCAAGACTGATATGCTCATTCTTCAATGCATAGACATCTTTCCATAAGATCGCTGAAGTCTCGACGAGTTTTTTCCATTTATAGGGCACAAACCATTCATCATGATAGGGTAAGCGAAGAGCTCCCTCAAATCCAATGGGACTGCTCGTTAGACGAAGGTCAGGAGGAGAAAAGATCTTTCGAAAATCTCCCTTTGCTTTTTTATCGACCGCTAAAATAAAGGTTTCGAGTAATTTCTTTTCTTTCGTTTTCTTTCCCGTAAAGATTTCCCACACCATATTAATGCTGTCTAACATTGGCGATGATCCTTTATATCCCATGACATGTACATCCCCGCCTAATGTGTGAATAGCGGCAGAAAGAGGAGCAAACGAATAATATGCCCGAGTATTATCAAGACCAAAGGTGATCAACACCGTTTTTCCTTTGAGAGTTCCTAATTTCTTTTTGTAATCTTCAACCGCAGAATTAAAGGCACGCAAATCATATTTCATGATCCCATTCGATTTTTAGGATATTAATAAAGGTTGTGTCCAAGAATACAAAAATATATGTACAAGATATGCTTTTATGAGGTGAGGTGATACTATGCAGTTAAAACTTCGAAAGCAAAATCCAGATGGTATCGTCAGAGTAGAGTCCTCAGGAAAAGTCAAAGAAGTGCTCTACAACGATCATGATACTATTTCCATCTGTTTCCGCGGAAAGAATTCTTCCGGCATTGTTGATCTGACCCGGAATGAAGTCAATCAGATTATCGACCTCATCAAGGGACGAATGGATATCGAAAAGAACATCAAAGTCTTTTCCGCTGCCGAAGAAAAAAGAGTAATTTAGGTAAAAACTAACTCCGATAAATGCGGCCAGAATTTCCTGATAAATAATCTTGAGAAGCTATATAGTCCACAAAAGAGGTTGAGATCTATCCAGTCAACTGCGTTTTCTATTTGGCTATAACCATCAATTTCTTGCTGACTTTCGTCAACACGTCAACTTTATTCGTAAACAACACCGTATCTTCAATACGAATCCCGAACTTTCCCGGAATATAGATGCCAGGTTCAATCGTAAACGTCATATTATTTCCGATCTTTTCTTTTGAGTTCAGAGAAAGATTAGGTAATTCATGAATTTCTAAACCGACACCATGTCCTAAGCCATGAGTAAAAAATCGTGCATAATGACGCAAATCTTTTTGCATCTGCTTGTAGAGAAAAGCAGTTTTTATTCCTTTTTGTATCAAAGAAATTGATTTCTCCTGTGCCCGTAAGATAAAATTGTACAATCCAATGTCCCTTTCACTCGGTTTTCCGAGAAAAACTGTTCTCGTTATATCAGTACAATATCCATTATACTTGATTCCAAAATCAACGACACAAAAACCGTTCTGTAATGGTACATGTTGTGGAGAGTAATGTGGCATTGCAGCATTTTTTCCTGAAGCGACGATCGGAGGAAAAGATAATTCGCATCCATTTTTGATGGTTTCAATGCGTAAAAATGTGGCAACATCCTGCTCCGTTTTAAATTTTTTGAAATTCTTAATCGTCGAATTCACGATGACATTCGTTATCGAAAACGCTTTCTTAATAAGTGCAATCTCTTCTTTTGTTTTCACGGCACGCAAACATCGACAATATTCTCCAATGTCTGTGAATCGCCCCCCCTGAAATCCTTTCTTTATCGCTTTTGAAAGCAGGAGAGACAACGACGCAGCATCAACACCAATCGTTTTTATTCTTTTCTTTCCGAATAATTTCTTTATCTCAACAAAGAGTCTTCCTTTTTTGGGCCACGTTTTTATTGTTTTAATCGTTGATGTACGTCGAGCTCGTTCTGCTTCCATATCAGGCACAACAAGAAGGGGAGAAGACGAAGAAGGAATAACCAAAACCCCATTTCCTTCATATTGGGTAAAATAATACAGATTGGGATTTGCTTCAATGGAATGAAGATTCATGAGCAAAGCAACGTCAACTTTTTGCTGCCTGAGATATTTTTGCAATTCTTTTATTTTCATTTAGTGTTGATTACTGGCTTCAAATTCTTAATGTTCTTTTTTTTGCCGACATTCTCCGACGGAGCCAACCCTCTTATCAGCAC
>JAHFLI010000053.1 GCA_023255615.1 Candidatus Woesearchaeota archaeon | reverse complement strand
ATGAGTTGAAAGTAAGTTAATGAATCCTTTTGCGTTGAATGGATTTGCAATAAACAAATGTGCTGTTGACGCACTACCCATTCCCATGGGATGATGCTTGATTGATCCATCTAATTTTTCAAGGGCATCTGCTAATGCGTGAGGTTGTTTGATCAGCTTTGCTCCGGTTTCATCAGCGAGATATTCTCGGCTTCGTGAAATAGAGAGTTGAATAATCATTGCAATGATTGGTGTGAGAATTGCTAACAACAGCATTCCAATCATATTTCCTCCTTCTCGATCACGATCTCCAAAGAAGAGATTCCATTGTGCCATATGCGCAACAAATGAAATAACTCCTGCAATGGTTGCGGCAACGGAAGAAATTAAAATGTCTCGATTCTTGATATGAGAAATTTCATGAGCGATCACTCCGCGTAATTCTTCTTTTGATAACAATGCGAGAATACCGGTTGTTGCTGCAACTGCTGCATGCCCTGGATTTCTACCCGTTGCAAAGGCATTTGGCGATTCAGAGGGAATAAGATACACTTTCGGCATCGGTAGTTTTGCCAATTGAGATGTTTCCCGTACGATGGCGTAGAATTGAGGTTCCTCTTTTTCGGAGACTTCTTTTGCACGGTACATGGCAAGAACAATTTTGTCGGAAAAGAAATACGATATGAAATTCAAGAGAAGAGCGAAGACGAATCCGATGATTAATCCAGTGGTTCCCCAAAAGCTCCCAATGAGAAGCATGAGACCAGTTAATGCTCCCAAAAGTATTACTGTTTTGAATTGATTCATGAAAGACATGAACCTCGTGAAGAGACGTGCGTTTAAAAATGTTATGAATGATCTTTCTCTGAAAATCACACACCTTTAAATAGTAATTTATATTAGTATTTTCTATGAATACCAAGATATTCATTGCGATATTCCTTATTCTTCTGGTGGTTTTGACAGGGTGCTCTTCATCTACTTCCGGCGGTGGTAATCAACAACCCCCTAAAAAATGCAAATGCGTTACCCTCTATCATATCGTTGTCGATTGTGATTGTCCCCCTGAGTCATCACCAAGCGGAGGATAAGGCTTATATATCAAAGAGTGAAGAAATTTCTTTATGGATAAGAACGCTGAAAGTCTCCACAAGGTGGAGGAAGAGGAACACCGACGATATCATCGCCGGCTGAGCTATACTGCTGTCGTTATTATTATCGTCCTCTTTGGATCCGCTACGTTTTACCATTATGTTGAGGGATGGCGTTATCTTGACTCGGTCTATTTTTCAGCATACACAATGACAACCGTGGGCTATGGAGATATTACACCACACACTGATGCGGGAAAAATCTTTACGATCGTGTTCATGTTTACTGGAGTGGGCATTGCCTTGTATGGAATTTCTCTCCTCGCTTCTCATTTTGTCGAGATGCGAGAGGAATTTTGGTTGCAGGCGCTGAATACCAAACAAATTAGTAAACACACAACCGTCGTGCGCGGTGTACTGAGAAAAATTCTCCATTATGATACTGATAATATGATCAAGGGTCAGACCCAAACGAAGAAAAAAAAGAAATAATTATTCAACAACGCCTTCTTTTACCAGGTGTGAATATAATCCTTCAATCTGACGGATTTTTGTTTTGCGAAAAAGAAAATAGCGGTAAGAATTATCAACGTGAATACCTCTTTGCTGAAACTCATGGTTGAGTTTGCTGTAGAGTTGACGACCTTTTTTGTCTAAATCCGTCAGAATAATGACCCCGTTGTCCTTTTTTGCAATATTTTCTATTATTTTATAGTGTGGTGCAGAATAGAGTACAGTGATATGAGATGCACCAAGATTTTTTAATGCATGCGTATCTTTTTTCCCCTCAACAATAATCGGTTTTTCTTCGTCTCGTAATCTTGAGAGAAATTCTTCTATTTCTTGAATTTCTTTTTTATGCTTTCCCATACTTCTTTTAGTGTTTTTACAATGGGCTTGCCCTCAATAATAGCGAGCCCGATGAGAATAAGGAGAATTCCCTGAATGAACGGAAGAAATAGGCCGATAATCCCTACGATAATAAAAAGGCCCCCTACGACTATTCTCAAAACCTTCTTAAGGTGTTCTTTCACGTTCTCTCTAATGATCTTTTTTTCTTAAAGATTTCCTTTTTTTAGGAAAGTAATAAAAATATCACTCAGAATTGTTGATAGTGGACACAAAGAAACGTATTCGAATTATTCTCTCTCTTGCAGCATTTCTTCTCTTGGCTATTCTCTTGTGGAAGTTAGATATACGACATATTCTTTCTGTATTGAATGACGCTGATCTGTTTTTTCTTTTTCTCTCTTTTAGTATCATGGGTTTGTTTTATCTCGTGTGGAATTACAAATGGTTTGTGCTGACCAGACGCTTGGAATCTCGCGTAGCCTATTGGACATTGCTCCCGATGCTGTTTGCCTCAAATTTTGTCAATGTCTCTGCACCCGGAGGTGGATTCGGTGGAGAACCGTTGCGTGCTTCTCTTCTCGCGAAAAAATATGGAAAAAAAAGAACACTCTATTTTGCAGCAAATATTGTTGATAAAAGTGTTAATACCTTTGTTTTTCTTGTGCTGCTTCTACCTTCGTTATTCTTTGTGTTATTCTTTATGACTATTTCTTCACCAGTGAAACATCTCATCGGTTTTTTTATCTTGCTGGTGATTGTTCTGGTTGTTGGCGGAGTTGTTGTGAGAAGAAAAATAGATCATACTCTTCTTCCTCGTCTCTTACGCGCCATTTATTTTTTTAAACTCTTTTCTTTTATGAGAAAACGATTTCGCACCTTTTCATCATTCGAGAATTTTTTTGTACAGCGACTCCATCTTTTTGTCACCACGTTTTCATCGTTGGTGTCTAAGAAGCAAGTCATCTTTGGTGATTTGTTTTTGGGAGTAGTGCAATGGCTTGTACGCTATCTCGTGCTCTACTTTGTATTTGTTGCTCTTCATTTTCCCATCTCTCTTCTTTTTGTTATTTGTGCCGTGAACGTGTCTTATTTTGTGAGCATGGTTTCTTTTATTCCTGGAGGATTTGGCGTCTATGAAACGATTATGATTGGGTTATACGCTTCATTTGGAATTCCTGCGGTCATTGCTGCAAGTGCTACTCTTGTTGAACGTTTCATTTATTACTTTTATGGGTTGATTATTGGATATCTTTGTTTAGTCGGTGTTGAGCGATCATGAAAACATTGCTTATCATCAATCCACTTTCGGGAAATAAACGGTCTCGCATGCCTTCATTAAGGAAGGTCAAAAACATCGGCCTTGATGATCTCATCGTTCAAAGAGAAACCGTCGAGGAGATTATTGCGTTGGCAAAAGAAAGGCTCCATGCTGATGTGGTGTTCACCACGCACTCAGGACACGGAATGGAGCTCGCTAAAAAAGCCGTTAAGAGAAAATATGATCTTATTGTTGCTGCGGGTGGAGACGGAACGGTCAACGAAGTTATTAACGGAATTGCACAAACAAAAGCGACTCTGGGAATTATTCCATTAGGGACAACAAATGTGATGGCGATGGAGTTAGGAATTCCTTTGAACGGTCGAAAAGCTATTGAAATTATCGCAAAAGGAAAGAAAAAAAGTATCGACCTTGGGTTGGCGAAAACATCAACCACCACACGCTATTTTGGTATGTGTGCCGGTATTGGTTTTGATGCGTCGGTGATTCGTGAAGTTGATAGCGTAGCTAAAAAATGGTTAGGAAGTTTTGCGTTTGGATTTGTTGCGTTGAAGAAAGCATTAACGTATCGTTGGCATCCTATTACGGTCGAGAAAGATGTTCGTACAAAGGGATATGTGGTGGTAGTCTGCAATTCTCGCTATTATGGTGGTGATTTTGAATTGACCCATCACGCGTCATTGACGGATGGAAAGCTGGATTTGTTTATTTGGAAACAGAAACACTGGTGGAATGCATTGCGATTTCTCTTTGCGCTATTTAGAAACACGTTGCATGAAGATATGATTACGGAATATCATCAGTTCAAAAAGATCAATGTTATTGGCAGAAAAAATGAGCTGGTGCACGTTGATTGCGAACTGATCGGGAAAACGCCGGTAGAAATAACCGTTGCACCGAACGCGTTGAGAGTCATTTACAGAACCGAAGATTCTTAAACCCGTTTCCGTTTTCTTTTTTGGGTGTTTATGATCGACAAAAGCGTTCTGTTGAGTCATTATAAGCGTGATGATATTCAGCAGGCTATTCTCACCAATGGATCAAAAAGAGAGGTTGTCGCACGATTTGGAGAGGGATTTGGGCAACGCCCCGATGTTCTTTCTCATCCTGGCGATATTTTGGAATTAGCAAAACAAGGAGCTACTTCTTTTCATGCGTCAGAAGAACATTGGAGCAATCCTCTTCATTTATCACCATCGATGACTCGACGGGACCTCGATGGGTTGCGCACCGGATGGGATTTATTGCTTGATGTCGATTGTCTTTTTTTGGATTATTCTCAAATTGCTGCGGAATTATTACTTGATGCATTGAAACATCATGGCATTCGTTCTGCAACGGTGAAATTTTCTGGCAATCACGGATTTCACATTGGAGTTCCTTTTCGTGCGTTTCCCCCAAAAGTCCAGGGAAAAGAAACACATTTATTATTTCCAGAGGGACCACGGCGGATTGCACTCTATCTCAAAGAAGTGATTAAGGATTCTCTTGGTGCTCGATTACTTGAGCATAATCCGATCAATACCATCATGGAACGAAGTGGAAAACCATTTCAGGATTTAGTAAAGAAAAATATCTTTGATCCTTTTTCGGTGCTGACGCTCGATACGGTGTTAATTTCTTCACGTCATTTGTATCGCATGCCCTATTGTTTTAATGAAAAATCTGGATTAGTATCATACGTCCTCGATGATCTCTCTTCCTTTTCGCTTGAGAACGCGAAACCAACAAATATGATTGTTACTCAAACTGTTTTTCTTGATGATAGGAAATGTGATGATGGAGAAGCAAGCAAACTTATTGTGCAGGCCTTTGATTTTCTTCCCCAGCAGGAAGAAGAATTCAAGCCAAAAAAGGAGTTTACTGAATTTGTTGGTGAAGTTCCCCCAGAATTATTCCCGCCGTGCATTCATCATATTTTGAAAGGAATGGATGATGGAAAGAAACGATCATTATTTATTTTGATTAATTTCTTGACGAGCATCGGATGGTCGTATGATTCTATTGAAACATTCCTGCGTGAATGGAATAAAAAAAATAATGAACCATTACGCGAACAATCTATTGTTGGTCAGATACGCTATCATAAACAACAGAAGAAAAAAATATTACCGCCCAATTGCGACAACACCATGTATTACAAAGATCTTCATATCTGCACGCCAGATTCTTTTTGTTCTCGCATAAAAAATCCTGCCAATTATTCTATTTTGAAAGCGAAATCAATTCAGCGTGAGAATTCGAAGAGAAAGAAAAAAGAAAGTTAGACTTTTTCGTAATATCCATGAAGAACGTTTTCTGCTTTTCTGAATTCTGCGTCAAGAAGAAGATTGTCCCACTCTTTCTGCGATAATTCTTGCTTTCTCAATGGATCGAGATATGCGTTGTCTTTTTTGTTATATCCATCAAGAATTTCTTCTTTTGTTGGAACATCAACAATGATTCCTTTTGTTGCGATTATATGGAATCTTTTCAGAACATCTTGAAGATCAGATAATGTCAGATACATCAATACGCTGCTGCAATGGATAATGTCATACTTTTTTTCTGTTGAGATTTCAATGATATTCATCTGATGAAGAAATGGTCTTATCTCGTTCGGACAATGATCAATGGCATATTCACTTGCGTCAATTCCCTCTGCGTCGACTCCTAACTTTCTCAATTCTCTGACCAGAAATCCTTTTGCGCATCCGACGTCAAGCGCAGTGTTAATGTTTTCAATATTGAAAATATCTCGCGCTTCTTGTTTGAAGTCTCGTTCTCCTTCCGCAACATTGCCATGTTCATGAAAACCCCGAAACCCTGTCAGCATTTTTGGATTATCAAAATAATGATAATCAAAATCATGATTATTTTTTATTTTTGCAAGCATCCTGCGACGAAAAGGATGATCGATGATGTTGATTTGGCTCATTTTTTTCGTTAATTCCGGAGAATCTTTATTTTTTCATTATTTTTTTGAAAATTATCCATCATATTCGAAGAAATTATATGATCTCGTGGTTAATTTCCGAAATTTTAACTGTCACTTAGATTAATTACCTTCTTTTTTGTTATGAAATGAGATCTGTTTTTGAAGTTATCGATAAGAGAGGTAAGACTATCTATTTATCACACGAACGGTGGCGTCATATCAATCACGAGCATCCCGAACTCAGCGGGTTTCTTGGGGAAATCAAAGATACCCTTTTGTATCCTTCTTCAATATGCCAGTTTGATGATACTATCTGGTATTTTTACAAATACTTAAAACATCGTTTTATCTCAGAAAAATACTTGCTTGTCATCGTTAAATATTTAAACGGGGAAGGATTTATTATTACTGCGTATTTGGTGGGATTGATCAAATGAAAGAATCACTACGAGTGTACTATGATGAACAAGGAGATTTTTTAGAGATCTCTTCGGGAAAACCTCTGCTTTCTATTGCAGCGGAGACCCAACCAGGGGTGTTTGTTCGTGTTGATGAATTAACTGGCGATGTAAGAAGCATTGGTATTCTAAATTTTAAAAAACGGTCAAAAAACAAAAAAGACATTAACGTCAATCTTCCTTTTGAAGTTGTTTTTAGGAAATAATCTTTTTTGAAGATGGTGCTTCATCTTGACTTCTTTTTTATGGATTTTTTCCAACAGCACCGAAGCTTTTTTTGGATTAATTGGGTGATATGTTTTTCATATTTTGTATTTAACCTTGGAGTGTTTTTTCAATATGTTGATCATCAGGGGGATGTTGTCGAGCGCTTCCTTTACGGTTTCGGGTGCGACATCGTCACCATAATAATTGATTCCGTTACGAATTCTTCTATACTTATCAAATTGAAGGGATGCTTTTTTCTCGTTTTTTATCTCGTCAAGAAAGTAGGTGATTACTTCATGAGATTCAAACTTATATCCTTCCTGAATTCCTAATGCTTCGGCATATTGCCGCAGTCCTTCATACAGTTCCCGAACAATTGATTTATATGCGGAGGGTTCAAGAGGAATTTTTGATGCAGTTGCAATTGCCTCTTCTGACGCTTTCATGAGACTTTTTGCTTTCAGTATGTCTGGTTGAACTTTCTTTACGAATCCTTGATCAATGCTTTGCAGGAATTTCATATCACTTCAAGCTGTCCAGAGAGAGTGATCCCATTTATAATATTATTTATCAGATGAGGATTCTTCTGTTTTGCCTTCTTCCAGGCATTATGCGTAAAGAGATGAATGCTGATTTTTCTTCCAATTTCTTTCTCGAGTTGGGATACATCTACGGTTTTTTGAATATCAGAAACAATACACAGATCAACATCACTTTTTTCATCATCTTCAGCTTTTGCGAAGCTGCCGAAGAGAACGATGGGAGAATAGTCATATAATCTTTCTAATTTTTCAATAAGTCTTGACGTTCTGAGCAATTCAAGATTATAATATATCTTCAGATTTTTGTATTCCTTTGAGCTCGTATTTGCCATGTACAATGAGTAAGGATTTCCTTTCATTTTTAAGAGGATTCCTTCTTCCTTGTATTTTTCAAGATATTGTCGAACGGTAGTATGATTTGTTTTTATAATGCGTGATACCTCCCTGATCAGGAATTTTCTCAAGGGAAATTTGAGGAACGGCCACAATATGTCAGTATTAATTTCCATGTGGAAGGATAAATAAACAGTTGTTTATAAATGTTTACAATGAATCTGATCCAACTAAAAATTATTACTACATAGTAACGAAACATTTATAAACTCAATGATTTTCCTTCTCTTCATGAAAATAGTCCAACCAACGTTACTGGTTCCAGAAGGAATACACTTTCCAGTCATTGCTTTTGCAGC
>JAHFLI010000170.1 GCA_023255615.1 Candidatus Woesearchaeota archaeon | reverse complement strand
ACCTGAAGAGTATCGCTGAACCGTCTCATTTAATCGATGATAGGCAATCGTACTGGGATTGTATCGAACAGTAAATCCTGCTACATTTGCTCTCCACCCTAAATCCGGATCTTCATGGCCGTAACAATATGCAGCATCAAACATCCCTATTTTTTTCAACGCTGATCTTCTGATAATCATTGCCGCGGAACACGCATAGAGTACATCTATCGTTGTCGTATGAGTTTTTATGGAATCTCCTTTGCCGATATCTTTACCAATTCCTGTTTTTGTCAATGTTCCTCCCGCTGAATTAATAACATTCTTTTTTCGTGCATAGATGAGTTTGCATCCACCAATAGCAGCCTTCGGATATATTTCCATAACCTCAACCATTGATGCAAGCCAATTCGCTTGTATTTCCACATCACTATCCAGAGCAACAATATATTTTCCTTTGGTGAGCTGAATTCCTAAATTTCGGCCTTCGGCAGGGCCAGAATTTTTTCTTTTGACAATAACACGAACCCACGGAAATTTCTTTTTTATATACGAAGCAATATCATCGCTAGAATGATCATCAATGATCGTACAATCATAATGCCTATACGTCTGAGAACGAACCGATTTCAAGACATCATCAATAATATCTTTGTTATTATACGTGCAAATAAGAATATTCACAAACGGCTTCATAAGATCACCTTGAGAACATCTTCAACCGTAATTTGTGCCATATAGTGATCGCAACCCTTCTGAAAACGACCAAACCGATCATAACAGATTTTATCATCTGATTTCTTAGTAATAACTAATGCTTTTCTTGGAGCAAACCGCTCGGGATCAGTAGGACCGAATAAAGCAACAACATGCGCACCAGATGCAGCTGCGATATGCATGGGACCAGAATCGTGAGTAACAACATACGTAGATTTTTTGAACACTGCAATTTGTTTCTCAAAACTAATGCCAGAGAGATCAACAACTTTTTTCGATCCAATGTCCTTGACAATTTCTTTACAAAGATGTGCATCAGAGAGAGCGCCAACAACAAGAACAGTGTATGATCGCTTGACCAACTCTTTTCCTAAATCAACATAATGTTCTTTCGGCCACCGTTTTGCAAAGAAGGTATGACCTGGATTTTTCGCTCCTCCAGGAACGAGAGTAATTGTTTTTCTCTGCATCAGTTTTTTGGTATAGCGAGTATCTCCATCTGAAATAACCATTTCCTTCCAGTCTGTATCAATGTTCATTCTCTTTAATAAATCAAGATAATACTCCAATTCATACTTTTCGCCAGTATACTTCACATTCACGTTGTTGCAAAATCCTTCTCCATCTCGATCAAATCCAGCTCGAAACGGAATACCCAGTGAGAACGCAAAGAGATTGAAAAACCAATGTTTATCGAGAATAAAACAGAGGTTATACTGATTTCGCTTTAATTCTTTTCGTAATCTCAAGATTCTTCCAATGTCTTTTTTAAACATCATTGATTCATCATACGCGATAACACGATCCACATCAGGATTTCCTTTCAACGCAATTTTTGCCCAATCTCCAACGAGATAATCAATCCGTGCTCCCGGAAAGTATCGTCGTACATTTCTGATCAGGGGCGTACTCATCAACACATCTCCAACTCCCCCTATCCTCATGATAAGAATTCTTTTTGGTGCACGATCAAGAGTTCGTCCTTTCAGGACAAAAAATAACTTCAGAAAAGAAAAAAATACTTCCTGCATTACAGATCACCTTTGAGGTGAAGATATTTCAGTTTCAAAATCATAACGTATCCTTTCCAGAGATGTTTAAATCCTAATTTTGATTCTCCTTTTGTTCGTTCTTTGAACACAATAGGAACTTCCTTTATGCGGGCTCCTTTTAAGTGTGCTTTAAACAAGACTTCTTGAACAATATCAGGGCCTGTTGAGAAGAGATGTCCAACGTTGATATCTTCCAACATTTTTCTTCTGAATGCTCGAAATCCTGAATTGCAATCTCTCACTCGTAATCCTAACAGCAGTCGAATATAAAAGTTTGCGCACGAGGTAATCAGTTGACGAAATTTGCTTCGTCCTATCTCCTTGCCTCCTCGCACCATGCGTGATCCTAACACCACATCTGCATCCTTCAATCCTTCGATAAGCTGAGGAATATATTTCGGATCATGAGAAAAATCAGCATCCATCTCAATGACTGCTTCCGCACCGTGATCAAGGCAATACTGATACCCATCTTTACCAGCGCTTCCCCGTCCTCTGTTTTTTGTTCTCAGCACGATATGAATATTCTTATGTGATTTCATCAATTCTTTGACCTTCTCAGATGTTCCATCAGGACTGTTATCATCAACAACAACAATATCAACAGGATAGTTCAAGAGCTCGTTGATTAATTCCACTATATTCTTTACCTCATTATAGGTTGGAACCATCACAACGGTTTTCATAGTCAAACAATTACGAAAAGCTATTTAATAGTTGTGGATATATCAGTAGTTCGCCAATGATGGTTTGAGAAAAACTCACGGTTTAAATATTTTTTACGTGACGAATGTGACGGGAAGAAGGTTTTGTGATATGGTATATGATGCGTATGATACGGTTGACATCGAGGTTATAAAATGAGCAGTAAATATATTCTCACCTTTCCCATTCTTCTGATTGTCATAATTTTCTTAT
>JAHFLI010000169.1 GCA_023255615.1 Candidatus Woesearchaeota archaeon | reverse complement strand
GCTCTGGTTGCGGTCCGATCAAAAAAGGAGAATCCTTATTTGATTCACGAACATGTCCTGCTGTTTGTGTTCCTCAGTGCAGTTGTCCGTTTTCAAAACCATACTGGGAGGATGAATGCGTGGAAGATAGTAGCAAAGGGCCTCAGATCTTAATTCAGAAACGCGTTGAGGATGGATCGACGAAATATTCTTTCCGAGCTCTTGTCCACAATTATGATTCATTTAAGCAGAATATGTATTGTGCACGTGTTGAATGGGACTTCAATGACGGAACAGTCGATTCCTTTACTCCGGTGTGCGGAAATTATACTGAACATTCTTCCGTTCAAGATGAATTCCAAATGACGCATACGTTTAAAGATCGTGGACACTATAAAGTCACCTTTACTCTTATCAACGGAGCATTTGACATTTCGACTGATACGCAGGTAGACGTTTGATTTGGCTTATATATTGCTTTTTTTTGGGTAATACTTTAACATTATTTACTCGTTTTTCCGAAAGCCAATTAAACTAAAGGCACTACTCTCTTAAGGATCATTTTATGCCAACAGCTTATGCCGTAAAGGATGATGTCATCATCCTTCATCGTGATTTAACAGAGCTCGATCTATTTCTCAAGCAATTTCTCGATGTTTTAAAGAATCATTGTGACTATGTTGTGGTGAGTGGTTACGTTAGTATTACAACAGGACGTACACGAGGGACTGAAGATATTGATTACAAAGAAATCATTTTAGGAGGAAATAAAGATCTTGATGACGCAAAACATTTGAGAACTTTTTTTTCAGCAATTCTTTCTGAAGAAAACTTTAAAAAGTTTGAACCAATAGTGCGGTTGGAGTTGAGATGATCAAAGAAATTTACTATGTGGAGATGTATGCGAGAAAGCTCATTGAGGATCCTTCTCTTTTTTCCCAGCAAAAAATGTTGATTGATTCTCAGTTGCAAGGAAGCCGTTCATTATTCCGGAACATGTTCTCGGGAAATTATAAAGAAAATGCGCGACGATATTTGAGGGGAAGAGGGATCTTATAATCTTTCAATATCACTGGGGATTTTCTTTTTTCTGAGAATACTTATAAAGAACAACTTTACAAGATTTTGTATGAAGACGATTGTCATTACGGGAACACCTGGAACGGGAAAATCGACACTTGCAGCATTGCTCTGCAAGACATTTCATTATACGCGAATTGATGTTAACAACGTTATCAAACAATATCATCTTTCTGAAGGATATGATCGGAGAAGAAAAACGAAAATTATCGACACGAAAAAACTGAATACGGTGCTTCAACAGATTATACAAAACTCCTCTACTCCTCTCGTTATTGATTCTCATCTTGCACATGATCTGCCGAAGAGATATGTTGATGTGTGTGTGGTGACTACTACTGACCTTGGAACCCTAAAAAAAAGATTACAGAAACGAAGATATAGCACAAAAAAGATTACAGAAAATCTTCAGGCTGAAATATTTCATGTGTGTTTGGAAGAAGCACAGAAAAGAGGTCATAAGATTATGGCAGTGAATACGAGTAACAAACAAGATCTCAAAAAACTATTTTCTTTTATCAACCATGATCGATAAAAAAAAGAATAAAAAAATAAGAACGATTTTTATTATAAGTGGGGTTGTTTTGTTTATTCTTGCGTTTCTTATTTATGTCGTTGGTGTCAAAATGAGATTTTATATCGGTGAAGAATTAGACACGACTATTGCTCCTCTTGACTCTTCTTTTTCCGTCATCGATGGACAATCTGTTGACATGACGTATACCGTTGAGAATCGTAATTTCCCTCAATGTACGACTACCTGCAATATTACCTTTACCGATGTAAGCAGCGGAAAACTCCTTGACCAGAAAACAGATGTTTTTTCCCACCAAGAGATTCATTCCTATTCCTATAACGTTACCTCGCCTGATCATGGAAGCGGTCAACTGCTCTTTCTCTTTGAAGCAACTTGCCATAATATCAGGAGCGGGATTTGCTTTACCGATGAATCTCAACGATATGATTCTTCTTTATTATCGGTCAATTATGATCTTCCCCCAGAAGAACACCAGAAAAAGGAAGAAGTACAACAGCATTTGGGCATTGTTCTTCCTCTCATTGATTCTGTTTCCGTTCTTGTTCAACAAAACGTAAAATTTGTTCTCCAAGCTCCGGCAAGTATAGAAAAAGATGAAATTATCCAAATTATTATCGCACAACGTGAAATGATCCAACAACTTCAGAAATCGCGTGATCTTCTGTTGAACATGTGGAAACAAGAGCGTTATGATGACGCATCATCTCACCTCCTTGACATCAATGAATTGAATCTCCTTCACAATAATTCTCAATGGGTTCAGCATTCTCTTCTTGATCTCATTCACCAACGCAATGATGTGCATACAGGAATGAATGATATTATCAATAAAAAAGAACTTTTTTCTCAGGCGGTGACTCACGCGGAGCAGGAATATCCTCTCTCTATTCAATCTTTACCCAATGCCTCTTCAACTTTTTTTTCTGATTATTCTCTTTTGAAATCTGATGCGTCAATTAATCAGACTTTGGTTGTTTCTGATGTGAATACTTCTCTGGCAATTCTTCCATCGCTTCTTCAAGAATTCCAACAACGATCGACTGATGGATTATTATTGCTTGCGTTTGGACACGAAGAAC
>JAHFLI010000052.1 GCA_023255615.1 Candidatus Woesearchaeota archaeon | reverse complement strand
TTACGGCCATGAAGATCCGGATTTAGGGTGGAGAGCAAATGTAGCAGGATTTACTGTTCGATACAATCCCAGTACGATTGCCTATCATCGATTAAATGAGACGGTTCAGCGATACTCTTCTGGTTTAGTGTTTCATGGCGTAAAAAATAGAATTCGATCAGTCCTTAAAAATTATGAGCCCTGGAATGCAATCAAGTACGTCTCTCTCTATGGAATTTTGTTGATGGGCGATATCATCCTTCATCCGTACCGAAAAGAGAAAATATATGCAGTATGGTGGAATGTGATGCATATAGCCGATACGCTTCATGAACGAAAAAAGGTGCAAGCAACGAGAAAGAAGACTGATCAACAATTGTTTCCTTTGTTTGACAACGCCCTATATTAATTCTTTCTGCCCAAGATTCGATTATCGTTTTTAATTATCAACGACGGATAAGAAAAGTATACCTCAGAAAGCTCGGAAAAGTTTTTTGGTGGCCGTGCTAAAAAATGTCGCAGAGAAGAATAATCATTTGCGAGAGCACATTCAATGAGAAGGATAGGATTAAAATGAATGATATTTACTTTCGGTAAATATTTGACTGGGCAATGAATGTAGAAAAGATTATTACGATACACTCGTACCGGATATCTCTTTTTTATGATGTGGATATTTTCTATCGCAGAATTGGTATTGTTTAGATATTTCTTGAGAAAGACGTCAATATAATGAAGAATATATCTTTTCGCCTCTTCAGTGTCCTCAATCTTTTTGAGCAGTCTTTCATTTTTGAGTTGATTCAATTTAAAATCATAAGAGATGAGCATTTTCTCTTCTAATTCTTTGGGCAATCCCATTGTTTTTACTAATTCTCTTCGTTCAGCGTAGCGTACTTGGTAATTCTTCGCAAAACAAAGATGAGCATCAGCGATCGCAAAGTACAATTTTGTGTTGAGGTAAATCTTATCGATACCTTTTCGTTTATACGCCGTCATCATCAGTTTCTGGAACAATGCGCGTATTCCTTCCCACTTTGGCAATGTTTGTTGGGTTACTTTTATTTTTTTCAGACTATTCTTTTTACCACACAATATCTGACCATTTTCCTTGAGTTCAAGAGTAAAAATAGAATAATTATTCCTAATGAGCTGAGGAGATGCAATATCGGTATCAATATGAACGTCTTCTGTTGAATGCTTTTCAGCGATTTCTTTTAGGCGTTTTCGATAGAGAATTCCCAGATTGTTGAGAATAGTAATGTCGATGTCACTCAGCAATTTTCCCTTGTATATTGTTCGTTCTGATGAATGTGATCCTGAGAGAATAAGGTGTAATGGGATGGGAACACTTTTTTTCATCTCCTCCACCGTTTCTTGAATGACGCGATCTATCTGCATAATGACCTCCCTTTCATGTAGGTTGGAATCTTTTTGTGGAGGATTTGCAGAATGGTTGGAGTAATGTCAAGAATACTTATCTCTTTTTTCTTTACGAGATGCTGCGGACCTGCGTAGAGAAGAAATGCTTTCATGCCGCGTGTTTCGGGAAGATATCCGTGCATTCCTTGGACATTATTCTTCAAATAATTGTGATATGCGTTTGGAAAAATCTCGCATCCCGTATGAAGGAGAAAGTAAATATCGCCATACCTATTGTCTTTGAAATCAATTCCATACTTCTTTCTTTCTTTTTTTTCGAGAAGAAGTCCTTCTTTGCAGCCTGAAAGCCGTCTGGTGATGAGAAATCTGGCTTTTTCGTTGAATACCCAAAAACGTGCAAGGGTAGAGTCATAGCTCACCAAGAAATCGTTGCCGAGAGTGAGGGGAAGTGCATCAATCATCTTTTTTATGTTTACTCTTTTTTTGATAACATCTTGACCATGATCTGAAAATACCATGAAATGCGATCCGGGAAAGTTTTTTTGATAAAATGTATGGAGTTGTTTCACTTTTCGATCGACTTTTCTCAGCAGCTTCCTCATCTTCTTGGGAGTTGCAAGGCGCAAATGAGATAACGCATCAACTTCGCTTGTAAAATAGACATCAAGAGCAGTTTGCTGATTCTTCCACGGAGATATATATTCAACTTTATTGTACAATCGATATGCAGTATCTGCATAGGAAAAAAGAGTTTTTACTCCATTTACTTGTTTGGTTGCGTGGTAATAGTCATATTCAGATTTTCCGAAATGATGACTATATTTTGGCGATACTGATGGGAGAATGCGACTTCGAGCTAATCGAGAATAATGAAGAAGATAATTAGCAGGTCGTGAAAGTGAGTCAGGAAATAGACTGAGCATTTTATCCTTTACTTCCTTCTTGAGTGGTTTTGGTAGCTTAATCACCGTTGACCAAAGCAGGTGTGTTTGAGGATAGGTTGATGTCCATAGCGATGGATGAATTGTTCCAGAATAGCCGAGAAGAGTGTTCATTTCGTAATATTGCGCTTTTCTTTTCAAACTTGATAAAAAAGGCATATTTTCCTGAGTAATTAAATCAGGTCCTAATGCGTCGATAAAAAAAATGGCTATCTTGGTCATGTGATCATCTTTTCGATAAGTTTTGCAATCCGTTTACCACTTCTTCCATCATTTCCATACGAGATCTCATTAATTGTCCTTTTTAAGGTTTTTATTTTTTTCATGGCTTTATGAATATCTTTTGGCGATGAGAGAAAGATAACTCCTGCGTTTTTCAGCCACTCATTTTCTTGCTCGAATGTGAAGACGTTCTTTTTTAGGATAAGAGATTCCCCGATATATCGTTGAGTAATCACCAGAGATGACGCTGAGATGAGGGCAATATTTTTTTGTTCATCGTTCGTCGTGTTCAGCGTATGGTAGTCCTGATATCGATGAAAAGCAGTGAACATATCACGGACTCGTTCTTCATCATGATCTTCAATAAGAATTATTTTCTTTCCTGGTGGAACATTGAATTCTTTTCTGACCGTTCTGCTGTCTCTTTTTTTCTTTATCCAACCATCAACGAGAGGATTTCCTGTTATTTCATATGTTTCTTTCCTTCCTCCTTTAGAGACCAAATATTCAACTGTTTGTTTACCGTACACAGCCATTTTAGTTGCATGGGTTGGACCATCAATCATGCGATCAAACATCCACGATGGCTGAATGATCAATGTAGAGACGTGATATTGATTTGCAACCTGAATAATTGTTTTTCCGAATTTGGTGCGATCTCCAAAGAGAACAATAAGGTCGGGATGTTCTGTGAGAATCACTTTTTCGAAAAGATAATAATAGGAGAGCACTAATTCCGGAGTACTGGTGAATAATTTTCGGAGAATATGAGCAGTACTTTTCCATGCTTCAATACCATGAACGGTAAATGAAGAACGAAATGTTTGATCATCGCGGAGTTCATAATAATGTGGTGCATATGTTTTTGCATGGGATATCTTTTTTTCCACCTCTCTGGCGCAATAACTACCTATATCTCTTGATTTCTCTCCATACATTTTGCACAATTTCTTTTGTCGTCCAATGATTACATAGTCCATGTCTAGAGAGGACATGATCGACGGAATTACTGTATTCCATTTCTCTGTTGCAACAATAAAAATAATCCTCCTTTTTGATGATGAAAAAAAAGGAGTAATTTCCTTTATCGGTAGAGCCATCTCGTCATGAAACTCATGCTTTTCTTTTTTCTTCAATCGATACAGAATCCGCTGAAGATGATGTGCAGACTCAGAAAAGAAGGTCGTATGATTATCACAGGAAATTTCCCTTTTCTTTGCAATCTCTTTCACCATAATTCCCTTTTCAGAAAATGCATCAAACACGACGATACGTTCTGGATTTTCTCTCTCAATGACGGATGATAATAATCGTACTGTTCCCATAATCGGAAGCAGGGCTTCCATGATGACTGCTTCGTCAAGTTCCCAAAAATTTAACGTCAGAAAATAAAGAGTACTCATCAATGTTTTATTGAGCGGAACAATTGACCGACAAAACGTAATGACATCTCGCTTTACTTTTTTTTGAAAATCAGGATCTGGCGATGAAACCAATTCATGCTTTACGTGGTACTCTTCTAATCGTTTCGACGCTTCAGCATCGAGCGCATAGACATGAACTGCATCTTCTTTTTTATATGTCCTGATGGATGGTATGACGTTATATTCAAATACTCGATCAAAGTGAGCATCGAGAAATTTATCATATCTCCCAGACATACTCCCGATTGGAGAGGTTCTCCTCTTACATTCACAAAAAATCACTGTTTTCATTTTACTATTCCTTCAATTAAAGAGGCGACACGGCGCGATGCCAATCCATCATTCTTATAGGTATGATCATAGCAGTACATTCTTCTTCGTCGTTGAAGCTGCTGTTGGATTTGTTTATCCCACAGCGCTCTCATCAATGTCTGCAACAGATCTCCTTCGTTAGAGACACCAAGTGCGGCTCCTTCTCGGACACAATCAATCTTTTCTTTTTCTCCGGTGAAATTAAGGATGATCAGAGGTTTATCGAACAGAAGAGCTTCCCACGCAGTCGTTGAAAAATACGTCACAACAACAGATGATGCATACAGAAGGCCATATAAATTTTCTTTCGTGATTATGGCATCAGCAAAGTACTTCTTTTTGAGGTTCTCTGCAAATGCAGGATTCTCATCAGGATGCAGTTTGATGATCAACTGTACTTCTGGAATTTCTTTTACTGCAGCAAATAACGACGAAAACATTTTTTTGTCGTTTTCATCATGAAATCCTTGGGAGGTAAAGAGAATGATTTTTTTTGACTGCGGAATTTTAAATTTTCCATAGATTGCAAGTCTATTGAATTTTCCCGTTACAATAGGATCAAAACGAGGTTGGCCAGTAACCGCTAATTGTGCAGGATTATTTCCTCTCTGAATCAGAATACGTTTCATTTGATTTCCGAATACTGCCATTTTGGTTGCCGTAATCGGTCCAAAAACCGGAGATTCATTGATCATCCCGAGCTGAATAATTACTGTTGGGATGTTGTTGCGAGAACATACCGCACACGCAGTTTTCCCAAAATTCATCCTATCGCCATAGACAACGCCGACCTTTGGTTTCTCTTTCGTAATGATCTCATTAAGAATCTCAATATATGCAATGGTTCTGGGGATACCGATGATAAAGAGATAATCAAACAGCTCCGATAACGCAGAGGTGATATCAATACCTTCATAGACAACGCGTAAGGTATTATTTTTTCTGAACTTGGCAAAGAACTGAATTTGTTTCTTTATTTTTTCCTTTAATTCTCGGGTGAGATACTCTGAGAATGAAGAGAAGGATAATCCTTGCTTCTCAAATTCTTCCGAAAATCTCGGTGATGTTCCAATGGTTAATACCTGTTCTTTCTTCAATTCTTTTGACCAGGGAAGAGTTGAAGAAATAATGCGTGCAGTGTCGGTGAATAACATAATGTTGTTTTTCTGTCCTCTTGATGGTTTTTTTATCTCAAAAATTTCCTTTAACTCCCGATAGAAAAATCGCAAGGCAGTGGGAAGCGCAACGGTTCTCGCACGATGATATATGGCCGACATCGTTGACGTGTAATCTTCTTTTTGATCGGGGAAGCTTAATACTATCTTTCCTAAATCGCTGAATCGGTTAGAAATGATGATGGTATCAGGATGATAATCAGCGAGAACCTTCTTGATGATCTCGACACGTCTTGCACACGCGAAGAGAAAGTATTCCCATATGTTGACTTCTTCACCTGTCCATAGATCGTAGCCATCATAGGAAAATATCTTTCTGATCTCTGGCTTTTTTGAGAGACTTCGGACAAATTGCATTGATTTCTCGTCAATTTTTGCAACATCAATGAGATGAGGTCCGAATTGATGGGGAATGTTCTTGAGTATGTTTTTGGATTCATGATCAAGCGCGATAATGGTAAGATCGTATCGTTCCTGCAGCTTCGGGATTAAAGAGAGAAGAACAGATTGTTCTGATTTCTGGTATTTCTCGAGAGGGAGTTGATAGAATGAGGGGAGCTTGAATGACAGCGGTATCTGAAATGAATTCTCCACAAAGAGGACTGCTTTCTTCATTTTGGTGCTACTTTTTCTCTGTGTTCAAAGAGTCGTTCAATGCTGTGAACAACCGCATGCGCTTGTTCTTCGGACATGGAAGAATATAATGGAATGCTCAGGATGTTTTCTGAAATATGGTTGGTGTGGGGGAGTTTCTTGTCGTACAATGGAAAATATTCTTTGTATAGCTTTTGCCTGTGCAATGGAGGAAAGAAATATTTTTTGGTCATGATGTTTTCTTTTTCTAATGCGCTGAGCAGGACATCACGATGCATTCCAAATGTATGTGGATCAATAAGAAGAGGAGTATCTTTATGCGTGACTTTGACGTTTTGCGGAAACTTCTGGAAAGTAATGCCGGGAATCTTGGAGAGTCCTTTCCGATAGATAGTATAGATCTTTTCTCTTTTTTCAATATTCTCGTTGGTGAGATGAATAGATTGGATACCGAGAATGGCATTAAACTCAGGCATGCGCGCGTTTAATCCAAGAAGATCGCAATCATATGTTCCGTCATCACCATAATTTCTTCCTGCCATGAGTTTTTTCTTAAGATCTTCATGTGGAGTTGCGCATACTCCTCCTTCTCCCGTGACCATGACTTTTGTTGGCGAACAGGAAAATACTTCAATGTCTCCGAATGTTCCTACATTTTTGTTGCCAATTTTTGCACCAAAAGCATGGGCAGCATCGAAGAGAAGAGTGATGTGTTGATCATGAGCAATCTGTTCCAATTCTTTTGCAGGTGCTGGACATCCGTAGGTATGAACGCCAAGAATAGCAGATGTTTTTGACGTCATTGCTTCGTTGACTTTTTCTGGATCAATGAGAAATGTTTCAGGATCAACATCAACAAAAACAGGAGTGAGATTGTTCCACAGCAAGGAATGTCCTGTTGCAAAGAACGTTAACGATGGGAGAATGATTTCTCCTTTCAACCGTAATGCACGCTCTGCAAGAATTAATCCTGATGTGCAGCTTGAAACGGCGACAATATGTTGTGCACCCAAGAAATTTCGTGCGGTTTCTTCGAATTTTTTAACATATTTATCATTGGTAATTAATCCAGAAGCCATCATCTTTTTGATATCTGCTTCTAATGTTTCATATGATGGAAGATAGGGTCTCGTAATTGGCAAGAATTCTTTTAACAATGGTTCTCCTCCTAAAATTGCTGGTTTGTCCATTTCCCCCGGAGCAAAGTTGGACACGTCTGTTTATAAATGTATTGCTGTGAAAACGATGAGCTGATTAGAAAAAATATCTGCCTACGTTGTCTCATTCGGAAGGATAAATCTCGATTCATCGACAAATTCAGATTGTTCACATTGATACTTCTTCATAGCTCTGATGTTATCTTTTTCCATTAAATCTGTTGATTCACTGGCCATCTGTCTGTGAGATTTAAGAATTCGTTTTCTCTTCTCTGCTTATGATTCTGCAAGAACTGAAACTCCGCAATTATCCCTATAAAACGAGGCGACAATTATCAGAGAAACTTGTTCACCAGTATTTTCTCAAGAAAGGGTATGAAGTGTTTCGCGGAACGCGCATACTTGGCCATGAAGGTTCGTTGAATTATGAATTATACCCCAATGTTAAACGAAAATATGATCGATTGGAGAAGATACTATACAAAAAACTAGGATTGCATTTATGGACGTTGCGAGAACTGCTTGGAAAAGGAATTCCTGATTTCTTTGTTCACAAAGGGAATACTTCTTTTTTTGTTGAAGTAAAATTAGAGCATGAAAGCATAAAGAAACATCAACTTGCGTGTATGAAACTACTGACTGAATTTGGATTTGATTCGGTGATTATTCGCGTTAAATCAAAACCGCATCTCCTTAAAAAAATTGTTGAAGTAAATGAAGATCACTTAGAAACAGTATATGTTGTCATTAAACAAGAGCGACTAAGAAAAAAATGGGATTTTAATTAACAATCTCTTCTGGTTTTATTTTTCTGATGACTTTTGCGGGGCATCCATAGGCGATCACATTGTCTGGAATGTTTTTATTGACAAAACTAAATGCG
>JAHFLI010000051.1:6370-8158 GCA_023255615.1 Candidatus Woesearchaeota archaeon | reverse complement strand
TGTGATGATTCTTGTATCGGCAATACACGATATTATGGAGGTTCTTGTCAGGGAGGAACATGTCAATATAATCAGGTTTCTTGTGGTCAAACATCAACAACTTGTCTCGATGGATCAATAGCAACGTGTACCAATGGATGCTCTGGAACAACCTGCGGCAGTTGTACTCCTACTTGTCCTCCACCACTACCAAGTCCGCCACCAATAACAGAAGATTACGTTGGTAATAATGAAGGAAATACGTATCCTTGCGTTAATGTAACGGCCCATCTCGGCGATCGAATTACCATCGAGAATGTAACTTTTGAGAATGACTTGCAATTACCTTCTGGATATTCGTTAGCGATTCCTCCCTTTAAGATAAATTGTAAAGGCGAAGATGTCGATATTACGTTGAACGTTCCTAGTAAATACGAGAATCTCCAATTGTGGGCTTGCAAAGATGGGGTATGTGGCCCATTATCGCTTGAACTTGTTGATCGCTTAAAATGCGGACAGGATTGGTCTCTTAATCTCTCAAAAGGGGATGACACTAATCCTTACGATTTTATAGTCAAAATTCCACATACTCATTATGAAGACACTGGAAAACTGTCGGTTGTAAAAGCAGGATTAAACACACTGTCTTTTATCGGGAAAAAACCGTTATTCTTAACTCTTGACAATCCTGATTCTCCCTTGTACCTACCAAAAAATCCAAAATTAAAGATTGTTGGGTCTCCTTTAGCCATTACCACTTCAGGAGATGCTTATTTCTTCAATGTTACTATGCCTTATTCAGAATCACAAAAAATAGATGAAAACTCCATCGCGATGCACGCCTTCAAAGACGGAAAATGGATGGCATTGGATAGTGCGACAGACAAAGACAAAAATCAAGTTAGTGCCATAGTAGATACTTCACAATATCAGAATGCTGAAAATAAAACGGTCCTTGCGTTACTTGGAAATCTATGCGAGAACTGCATTAAATCTACTCTTGTAAAAGTATATGAGCCAAAAAAGAAATCACGAAATGCAGTTATTTTCATACATGGATTGGGCGTAACGCAAGAACGATTTAACGATATACTTAACGATATCGCACTTACGGATCAACCCTGGCAAGCGTGGCTGCTTGGGTATGATTCCTCTCGACCAATAGAAGACGTTTCAAAAGAGTTTGCAGATCTTCTCGAGCAAAACTCTGAAGAATATGATCATATTTACATTGTCGCTCATAGTCTCGGCGGTCGAATAGCCCAAGAGGCATTAGATCATAGTTACAATGAAAATAAAGATGTGCAACACTACTCTTACCTTAAAAAAGTAAAAAGAATCATTCTTATTGGCACCCCAAATAAAGGGCTTATCTCACCTGAAGTATACAAAATATTTTATAATTACGCAACGAATAGTAAGGTATTTGCATCGACGTTGCATATCAACAATGAAGTAGTAAAAGAATTGATAAGTGGAAAAGAAATCAATCAAGTACCAGGAATAGATTATTACGTCATTGCGGGAACGAGACCATTTAATTTCTTGAAGGGAATTATAGACTTATCAGCATTCGGAAAAAATGATGGCATAGTCACCGTTGAAAGTGCCCAATTCGTTGGAGGAAAATATATCAACGACTTGTGTAACAATTATTGGGAAATTGATGAAACTCATACTGATCTTCTCGATAATAGGGCATCGCGAATCATTATAGAAAAAATAATTGCAAAAGAAATCGAAAAGGGATTCAACGAAACTGTCGTCGGGTTTAATCAATATGCGGAATTTAGGGCAAAATCCTGTGAT
>JAHFLI010000051.1:0-6360 GCA_023255615.1 Candidatus Woesearchaeota archaeon | reverse complement strand
TGATCCAGATATGAAATTTTTGGTTATCGGAATAGAAAAAGAAGGACCATATGACCCCTTTTGCAATTGTGGGAATGGTAAATGTGACGCCGGTGAAGATGAAGTCAATTGCCCTTCAGATTGCGCTG
The DNA here is from genome assembly GCA_023255615.1 of Candidatus Woesearchaeota archaeon. Taxonomy (GTDB): domain Archaea; phylum Nanobdellota; class Nanobdellia; order Woesearchaeales; family JACQSR01; genus JACQSR01. Next base: position 6,232 of record JAHFLI010000051.1, on the reverse strand, counting down.
TTATCCTTTCACCAACTCCGTTTATACTTAGTCTTCTTCCTCTCTTAATATTACTTCTTATCATTATTCTTCTTTCTTATTCTGGAATAACTTATTATAAGGAATCTCGGAAAAAGAAAAAAGGAATTTCGTTAACGAATGAAGATGCAATTCATAAAATTGATGAGAGAATCTCACAAATTGATCAACGAATAAAGAAGATTGATGAAGAAATAAAGAGGCCTTAAGGGGTTGCCATCTTTCGGTATAAAGAAAGAATTTCTTTCCGTACCACTTTCTTTTTTGAGTCTGGAAGGCGATAATAGATCACATAAATATCCCGATAATATTCATTTGCTTTTTTCTTTGATGCATGCATAGCTCTCGAAATTAATTTCTTCAATTCAATTATTTGAGAATCTTGATTATGGAATAGCTTCTTCTCCAACGTTGTCCCTTTCTTTCCGAGTTTACGAAGCCGCTCTTTTTCTTCCGTTTCAATTTTCTTTTCTCGTTCGATCTCGTCAAGAATATTTTCTTTCAAGTGCTCAAGTCTTCGTTTCTCTTTTTGTTGTTCTTTTTTTATAGAACCCATCACACTCTCTGGGTCTTTTCGCTTCTTTTTTTCATAAATGTACAGAGCAACAGCCACAAAGAGAATGAATGACCCGAAGTAAATCAAAGTCAAATGGGAATAGGAATCTGAAAAAGATGCCATGAACTCAAAAAGGACTGCTGACTTTAAAAACAATTATCACTACTCAAGAGTGTTGTCTGATTATGGTGACAAAAACTATATACTAAAGTTTATAAATCAACTGTCTTTCACTTTAATCAATGATCCTTTTGCAAAAGCAAAGTTTAAATATATATTCTCCAAAGGGTATATAAAAAGATATATGTTGGAAAAATGTGGGGGACTGGCATGGACAACAAAGAAATTTTTAACGTATTTTTTCGCGAAAAACCCGCTATGATGTTGGTTGAGTTGAAAAACTCTAAAGAAGTCTATGCGTCTTCGTTGGCAAAGCAAATTGATTGTACATATTCTCATGTTGTTAAAATTCTTCAAGAAATGGAAAAATCTGGATTAGTTAACTTTGAGAAGCAAGGAAGACTAAAACTATTAACTCTCACCAAAACAGGGTCAGAAGTTGCAGATCATATCGATGGCATAAGAAATTTACTCTAAGAAATCAATGCGTTCTTCCATCGTTTTTTTTCCTAAAATAAGGTGAGCTCTGGCGATGATTTCATTCTCCCATTTCAACGGTACGATCCCTCCTGCAGCTTGTTTATGTCCACCTGCTTCACAACCTTCAAGTCCATCAATAAGTTCCTTCATGATTTCCCTGAGATCTTCGGATGAACGGGGGTTTGTTTTTCGTAGTGAAACTTTGCTCAACCGTTCATCCATATGTGCTAAGGACAAGATATAAGAAATATTCTTCGATTTCTCAGATTTTGACAATATAGACGCAATTGTTCCAATAATCGCATAATTTACGTATCCTGCAGCATTAATAATGAGATAACCCTTTCCTCGTTCAATCTGATCAGGATTTTTTCCCTTCTCGAACCAAGTTAAGGCACCGATAATTTCTTTCTTATACGCAATAAGGGCCCTCATTGCAAGTTGCTTATTCTTTGAGTCACCAAGACATGCTCCAATACCAAGAGAAGCCTTTTGCATTCTTCCCGTCGCATTGAGCAACGTTGCAAATTCTTTCGCATCTCTGAATGGGCTTTCCTTTTCTTCGTGAGGAAGAAGATAAACATTTCCTAACACGTCATCAGGATTCTCTTCACCCATTCTTTTCATAATAATCCCTTCAATGAGATTCTTTATTTCTTCTGATGTTAAATGAACGATTTTTTTCCACGAATTTCCAACTCGTGGTGTAATTCCCACTTGTTGAAGAAACTGGATTGCAGCAGATTCATTTCCCGTAACACCGGGAATATAGGGGTCAGTTGAATATTCAAGAATTTTGTGCAAGGGCCTGGTTTGTGCTCCAAAAATCCTAAGACCCCGAATCACTCGAATGGTTCCCTGATCAACGGCGTCAACAAGGATGCTATTATTAAGAGCTAAAAATCCATTTTCTTCCTGAACATCACCAAGCGCTCCGATAAGAGCTATATGAGCCATTCCCTTGAGTTTTTCATCAATCTCTTTACAAAAAAGATAGACGACTCCAGCTCCAGAAACCTCTCTTCCCCCATCAATTCCAAAGAGAGTTGGATTCACATGGATAATGTTCTTAGATAAAGTAACCTCCTCAGTCTTATGATGATCAAGAATCAGCACATTTTTTCCCGAAAAAAGGGAAGAAATAAGACGAATATGACCTGACCCGATATCGGTAAAGATATAAGATCCATAGTCTTCCTTGCAAATTTTTTCGAGAAAGTCACTCGACACATTCTGAACGATTGAAAGAGAATATTTTCTATTCTGAAGATTAAGGGTCTTAATCATCAATGAACAAGCACTTATTCCATCTGCATCAATGTGACTTATTAAACGAATTGGTCCCGTATCCCATTCTCGAAATCGCTGAACGGCTACCTTTACAAATGATAAAAAAGAGTGTTGGTTATCGTCCAAATTTCCGATTCCTCCTCGTGAATTCTTCTAAGCAAAAATGAAAGTCAGCTTTGGAAAACTCTGGCCAAAGCACATGAGGAAGAAAAATAAGTTCCGCATAGGCACATTGCCAGAGCAAAAAGTTACTGAGACGTACTTCCCCTGTTCTAATAAGAAGATCAGGATAATGAGAAAGATACAATTCTTTTCGGATAACTTCCTCGGTAATTTTCTCTGAACGTATCTTTTTCCTAACCACTTTTTGAACAGCATCAACAATTTCGGCTCTTCCGCCATACGCCACAGCAAAGTTAATGATGAATTCATCATTATTTTTTGTTTTTCGCATCAGCGCATTCATATCTTTCTGAATATCTTTAGGGAATAGGGAAAGACGTCCGATGAATTGTACCTTTATCTTAGAAGAAGAAATTCTTTTATCATAAGCATACTTTTGAATTTGTTCTCGAAAAAGATTAAAGAGATACGAAACCTCTTGCTCATCTCTGGAAAAATTTTCAAGGGAAAAACAATAGAGTGTAATCTCCTTTACTCCTAATTCTCGACACCATTTTACAAACTCGGCAAGCTTACGAGCACCATAATAGTGCCCGAGCAAGCGATTATGGAATCTTTTCTCAGCATACCTTCTATTACCATCAAGAATAACTGCGATATGGTTGGGAATATTCAGGGGCATATAATAAGCAGAAAAGGAGCGTATAAAAATCTTCCTATGACCAAATATAACCAAACAAACATTTAAATAACCTCATCTCTAAAAAAGAAAAAAGAGGTCAATATGAAAGAGTTAATCTTCATTGCCATAATACTTGTTCTCATATCTGCCGTTTTCGCGATTGATTCAGATCGTGACGGAATTTCTGACTCTCGAGACCAATACCCTCATGATTATGATAATGATCAACTTCCAGATGATTGGGAGCTAAAAAATGGACTCTCTTTTGAAAGGGTGAATACCCTCGAAGATCCAGATAATGATGGCCTAAAAAATTATGATGAGTATGTATTTCATACCGACCCAAACTCACCAGATACTGATGGAGATGGAATATCTGATTACGAAGAATTTCAACAAGCCTCAAATCCATTGAATCGAGAACTAGGAATCTGGTTTTGGATCATTGTTTCCGTTTTTGGATTACTGTTGATAGCGTTTCTTACGAGTTATCTTCTAAAAAGAAGAGGAAGATCAGATCCGACTCAAAGAATGGAAATGTTAAGAAGACAAACCATAGCCAATCAACAACTTATTCAACAAATTAAACAATCAGCTCAAATAAAGAAACAACAAAAAGATTTTTATAATGGACAAAGAAAAAAGATATAAAATGAATAAAAAGAGAGGAATTCTCCAATCTGAGGTTTTTACCTATATCCTTATGGGGCTCGGGGTTATCCTTCTCCTTATCCTTGCAGTAAATTTTATATCGAAGTTCCAGGAACAAAGAAAAACAATTGAATTTCAAGAAATTAAGGAAGAAATTCGAACAAAAGCTCGTTTATTAGCTAATGACATTGGGACTGTAAAAAAATCCGAGTTTAAACGTCCAGAAAACCTAAAATATCTTTGTATGGTCAATCTTGCAAAAAAAGATGAGGCAATGGATTTCCCACTCTTTAAAGAGAAGTTCCCCGAGATTATAGACATACTCAACTCAGGAGCCAAGAAAAACACTTTTCTGATGAGCGACAATGAAGTTCTCGACTCAGCATACATCGATTTTCTTTGCCCTCAAGCTCCTAAAGCGACTTATTGTAAGCTTAATCCAACAGACCTATTTGAAATTTACTTCATAGGGGTTCCCGGGTGTACCAGCGTGAGTGGTAGCGGAGGTGGTGGAGGCGGCGGAAGTCCACCATGCGACCCTTCAGAATGCAATAAACCCAACCCAATCTACTTCTGCGGACAAGAAGTAGGGAGTAATCCTGATACTTCTGTGAAAGAGTGCAATGCCGTATTTTTTGTTGAAGATAAAGAGCCAAGTCCCTATCAAGATATTTTAAAAGTAGTTCCGGCAACCCAATTTCCAAACATTGATAAGAACTTTCCTTATTTTGCCTATTATGTAGCTTCAGGAGACATTTTCGACCGGAATGATGTTATAGATCTCATCCAGAAAAAAAATAATGAGTCCGGATCAAAAATTGACACTGCCATAATGATAAATGGGGACCTCTCACTTGTGGGTAAGGATATTCTCGTGGCAGGACAGAATTACTCAATTTATGTAAGAGATATAATCGAACCAACAGAATATATTAAATTCTGGGATATAAACTCAATAAAAAGTATTTCCCTTGTTCCTAAGAATTCTTCTCCCATTGCTCTGAAAGCAGCGTTGCATGCAGCTAAAATGTCATCATCCCCTTTATTTTTCATAGATACAGAGGAAGATTTAAATGATATTATTTCCATCAATCGATCAGATGGTTCTTCCCTCTTATCTACAGGAATAAAAGTATACGTCATAGAGAACGAAAATGAAGGGATACGCATGTTGACGGAAGTGAGTGATAAACTCAATGATCTTGCAAATGCAAAGAACATCACCCTCTTACCTAGAGATACAGATTTCTCTCCATTTATCGATGAATTGACGGGGGAATGGGGGTATGACACTAAATTAGGATCTACGGTGGCACCGAAGAATTAAGAATAAAACTTCTCATAGAGAGAAACAAAAACTTCCTTTGGCACAACAAGGCCGGCATTTACGAGTAAAGTTGCTAGTTTTTTACCAACGTCGGAATCCCCTCGTTCTTGAAAATCGAAAAGCTGATCAATAGAATCCTTACATAAAAATCCTTCATTTAGAGATAGAACGAGAGTTCTTTTTGACGAGATTATTTTTCTTTCTTTAATGTCCAGGTGAATTTTTTCATTTTTAAGAAGGTTACCCTCTTTCTGAAATCCGCAAAACAACAGGTTTTGTTCAATGATATAGGAAATTATTTCAGCTCGAGAAAAGAAACTATCCATGTCAGCCGAAAAAGAAGGGATGCCTTTGACATTTATATAAACAATTTTTCCAATATACTTTGAAACCTTCTGGCGAGGTCCAAGAGGGGTCCATTCAGATGAAACGAGATAGGCATATTCACTGTTTTTAATTCGCTTTTTTCTAATAAACACAAACAAGTTAGGCACTATCTAATTAATATACTTTACTAGTTAGAAAATATCTCAATTCTTTACTTCACGAGAAATCTCTTTTTCTAACTTATCCGTACTCTTGAGAAGTCTTTGAACCGCATGCTGGAGGACTTTACGTGGGTCTTCACCATCTGTTTCAACAATCATCGTAGGAATTCCAATGAGGGGATGACGCTTAGAAAAACCAGCTACTTTTACATGATCATCATTCCAAAGCTCTTCCTTAAGAACAATACACATCGTCGGACTTTGATTCTTCAACTGAAAGACAAGCCTTGTCTTTTTATCCTCAATAAAATCAATTTCCACATTCCTCACCTTTCCCAAAGAACTCATTAGGGGTTTAAAAACTTAACTGTTTCTTTGGCTTAGTAGAAAGTAAGAGCTAAAACAACTCTAATATTGTATGCAATAAGTCTCATTGACAATTCTGCGCGCTGCATGCGTGCAGAACGAGCACGAACATGCGAGCCAAACAACCTCTT
>JAHFLI010000168.1 GCA_023255615.1 Candidatus Woesearchaeota archaeon | reverse complement strand
AGCTTGGTTGAGTAAGTTGATCACTTCTTCCCGAGTAAAGGTTGCTTGAGTATCAAGCATATCTTCTAATCCAGTTATCGGGGATCTCGCCAAATCAATTGCACCACGGTGGCGATCGCCTGTTAATCGTAAATATTCAATGATAACCAAATCGTCCGTCTCAATACAATACCTACGACGAACATCAACTGGCAAAGAAAAACGCCTCTTTGAGTCAATTTTTCTATTAAATTCAACTCTATTATTTAACAATGGAGTAATTATCCCAACTCCGTCAGTAATGAGGCGATAACACCAAGCGTTTCCAAGTTTGTAATGATTCGGATTATCAGTAGATGTACTCATCGTTATGGTTGGGTTATGAATGGCATTTTAAACCTTATTATCAATACCCTAAATTTCTATTTTCGAGAACAAATAACTTCCTAAAATAACAAATCCAAGAGTAATGGCTGATAAAATAGCAACGTCTAACACTAATCCTAAATGTGAGGCTCCTGTTAATGCGCCTCGCAATCCATCGACGCCGTAGGAAAGGGGATCAAATCGTGCAACAAGTTCAATTGATGGTGGAAGACCTTCAAGAGGAAATAATGCCCCGGATAAAAAGAAAATAGGCATCACTAAAAAATTCATGATTAAGGGGAATGCTTGCATATCTTCAAGACGAGACGCGACCGCCGTCCCCAGGGATGTAAAGAGAAGGGCAATGAAGAACATAAACAGAATAGCGAGAGGAATATTTATTGCTGAATCAACGCGAAATCCAATAAGCATGCAAATAATGCCAACGACAATTCCCTGAATGACCGAAACCGTTGCTCCTCCCAATGTTCTGCCGAGCATGATTTTTGTTCGTGAGACTGGACTGACTAATGTTTCTTTCAGAAATCCAAATTGACGGTCCCAAATAACTTCAATGCCCGAGAACATGGCGGTAAATAAAATGCTCATCGCAATGATTCCCGGGGCAAGAAATTCAATATAGTTGCCGCCAGATGCTTTTTGATAAATTGGTCCGAATCCAAAACCAAGTGCAACAAGGAAGAGAATCGGTTGACCTAACGATCCGATCATTCTTGCACGAGAACGCCAGTATCGCTTCAATTGCCTTAGCCACATAATTCCAATGGCGCCCATTATCTCCCCCACATCTTTTTTGTCAGTCTCATCGTATCAGCTGCCGATGATTCTTCTTCTCGAATAGAGCGACCTGTTAATGTTAAGAATGATTCTTCCAATGATGTTGTTTTGGTTTCATGAAGCAGGTCTTTTACTGATCCTTGTTTGAGTATTTTTCCATGGTCAATAACAGCAACACGATGTGCAGTCTTCTCTGCTTCTTCCATATAGTGGGTGGTAAAAAAGATAGTCATATTTTCTTTTTTATTGAGTTCAGAGAGATATTCCCAGAGATGGTTGCGCGTTTGCGGATCAAGACCAACTGTTGGTTCATCTAAAAACAATACTTTGGGGTGATGAATTAAACCACGTGCAATTTCTAAACGTCGTTTCATGCCACCAGAAAATGTTTTGACCATATCATCTTTGCGCTGCCATAACCCAACAAACTTCAAGAGATGCTCGATTCTCTGGGTTCGTAATGATTTTTCAACATTATACAACACCGCATGAAATTCCATATTTTCAAAAGCCGTTAATTCGTCATCTAAACTTGGATCTTGGAAGACAATGCCAAATGATTTTCTCACGTCATTCTGTTGAGTTACGGGATCAAAACCATTGACTGAGATTGATCCGCTGGTGGGATGAAGTAACGTCGTGAGCATCTTTATGGTTGTTGTTTTTCCCGCTCCATTTGGACCGAGAAAAGCGAACATCTCGCCTTGATTGACGTCAAAAGAAATATTTTTGACTGCAACAAAATCGCGGAAACTCTTCGTCAGATCCTTGACGCTGATAATCACTTCTGACTTTTTCATCTATCGGTTATACGTTATGAAGTTTAAATGTCTTTCTAAATAAAGAGAAGATCGTGAATTTTTCCTTCTTTTATTTTTTTCTGGACTTATCATTGACAATCGATATCTTTAATAAGTAATTTTATTTTCTTGGGTTCTATGAGATATCTTGTTACGGGTGGACTAGGATTTATTGGATCACATTTTATTCGACTCTTGTTGAATCGATATCCGACTGCACAAATTGTGAATCTGGATAAGCAAACGTATGCGGGAAATCCTGATAATTTGAAAGACATCGAGAGTGATGTACGCTATTCTTTTGTCAAGGGTGATATTTGCGACCAAAAACTTGTTGATAAGCTCATCAAGAATACTGATATCATTGTTAATTTTGCGGCTGAAAGTCATGTGGACAGGAGTATTGGTGCCCCAGATGATTTTGTGCGCACCGATATTTTTGGAACGTATACCTTGCTTGAAGCAGCACGAAAATATAAAATAAAAAAGTTTGTGCAGATCTCAACTGATGAAGTCTATGGAAGCAAAGAAAAAGGATCGTTCAAGGAAACAGATATGCTCCAACCAAGTTCTCCGTATTCAGCATCAAAAGCAGGTGGCGAACTTCTTACATTATCGTATGTGAAAACATATGGATTACCTGTTGTCATCACGAGAAGTTCAAATAATTATGGATCGTACCAATATCCTGAAAAATTAATTCCCTTGTTTATTACCAATGCGATTGAAGACAAAGAATTGCCATTGTACGGTGATGGGAAAAATGTTCGTGATTGGTTATTCGTTGAGGATAATTGTGAAGGAATTGCA
>JAHFLI010000167.1:1846-2755 GCA_023255615.1 Candidatus Woesearchaeota archaeon | reverse complement strand
TATGTTGATCATAGTAAAATGGGACAGGAATTTTATGCTATTTCGTCAAGAGACAAATTTTCCCTCCTCGTCCATCTTCTCAAAACAGAACAGCCATCATTGGCGATAATCTTTTGTGCGACGCGAGATCGTGTTGATATGGTAAACAGAAATTTATACAAAAACGGAATCCAATCGCAGGCATTGCATGGTGGCTTAAGTCAAAATCGACGAAAAAATGCAATGGATCTCTTCCATCAAGGAAAAGTAAATATTCTGGTAGCCAGCGATGTTGCTGCACGCGGACTTGATATTCAAAACGTTTCTCATGTCATTAATTTTGATATTCCGAATTCTTCGAAAGAATATATTCATCGCATTGGAAGAACTGCTCGTGCAGGAAAAGAAGGGAAAGTCGTTTCTCTTGTCGCTGAACCGGATCACGATAACTTTAGGAGTATTCTTGGAGATTCGTCGTTGAATATTACTCAAATGCAGATTCCTCAGTTTGAGCGAATTCATCTGATGCCCCATCGTCATGCTGAACATGGTCGAGGAAATTTTCAACGAAGGAGATCATTTTCACATCATAGGCGATAGATTTAAATAGATCATCTGTGGAAAATAGCCAGGATGGATAAAAAAAAGAAGGTTGAAAAAAACAACCTTGCATTGATAGGAACAGTTGCCTTAGTTATTCTTTTCGGTCTCGTTTCCGTCTATATTTTCAAAGATATTCTCCCCCCTAATTCTATTGTCGGACTTGCGTCATATTCCTATACATGCGTTGATGATGATGCGAGTGATAATCCTGCGATGTTCGGAACGGTAAAAATCTATGATTCCAGAGCCCATCTCAAATACACGTACACTGATAAGTGTTCGACATCTACTGAAGTTCAACAATACTCTTGTCTAAGATCATCAGGA
>JAHFLI010000167.1:0-1836 GCA_023255615.1 Candidatus Woesearchaeota archaeon | reverse complement strand
ATGGGGGATATGGGGATCGAAAAAAACGACGTGTGCCTATGGATGTACTAATGGGGTGTGTAACTCGGCTCCCTGCGTTGATAACGATCATGATGGATATGGAACAAATTGTGCTCTTGGTCCTGATTGTAATGACAATAATGCGCAAATTAATCCAGGAGCACCTGAAGTGTGCGACGGAATTGATAACAACTGTAATCTCTTTGTTGACGAGGGTGTGATGAATGTGTGCACTGATTATTCCTCTTGTCAAAGCTACGAAACCTGTTCATCATGTCCCTCTGTTCCAGCTGAAATTTGTAATTATCTCGACGATAATTGCAACAGTCAGATTGATGAAGGAGTAAGAAATGCATGCAATCAATGCGGACCAGTACCTCAAGAAGTTTGTACTGATGGAATCGATAATGATTGTGACGGTTCAACGGATTGTTTAGATTCAGATTGCAGTTCAGACATTGCGTGCGGCAATCCATCTCCAGGAGCAAAAACAGTGCGGAGATATTTCCAAGGAGATTATGATAGTACGAGTCTAGATGGAAAAAGTCAATTTGTTGCAGGACAATTTGAGATCATTAATACAGGAATGGGTGACTCAAAGTTAGCTCCTTTAAAGACATACAATCCGAACATTAAGATTCTCCGGTACACGAAAATCGGAGGAGTAAGAGGAACAGTTGCAAGTGGATGCTGCAAAACAAGCGGAAGTAATTGCGTTCCTGTTGATATAACGAACGCCGAATATAATTTATGGGTAGATTCTACAACGACCAATAATTTGCTTTGGTATGATTCATTAGGTAATAAAATAACGAACCCTCAACCAACCTACAACGGGTGGTGTTACATTGATATTATTAGTCCAACAAAACGAGCACTGTGGATAACGGCATACAAAAAATATATCACATCCCTTCTAGCAGATCCTTATGTCGACGGAGTTTTCCTTGATAATTCAGCAATTCCAATTCCAGGTTATAGTTCATATGATTTTGAGAGCAATCCAACAGTGCGTCAACAATATTATGATGGATTAAAAGATATCATTACTCAGGTTCATGCAGCATTCCCCACAAAATATATTCTCATCAACGCATACAACAATCGATTAGAGGTTTCTGACAATCAGCGGGGATTAGAACTTGTTGATGCAGGAGCTTCCGCAATTATGAGAGAAGCTATGGCATATAAAGCTGGAGCGACGCAGTATTACGAAAGGACACGACTTGAAAAGAATATCAGGGATTTTACCAACATTCAGAAAGGAGTTGGTTTAACAAATGGTCCAAAAGAGACTGTTGTATATGATTACTTCAATAATATTGGAGATACGCAGTTCAGATTGTATTCTCTCGCTGTTTACCTCCTCTATGCAAATGGAAAAAGTCTTCATTACAATGGGTGGTACGGACTTTCTTCGAGCCCGCCTGACTTTCCTGAAGAAACTCTTGACCTTGGCAACCCTCTCGCTGATTATTCCATTGATCCTTCCGGATTACTCAAAAGAGATTATGAAAAAGGAACTATTTTAGTTAATACCTACCGCTCAGATGAAACATCAACCCCAATTTCATTTACTGTTGGAACGAACAAAGAAAAACTTGCCATTAATGGCGGTGGAGCATGGATACCAGGAGGAAGCGGCGGCACACTAACATGGACAGCTATTCCATCGATTATCTCTCTTGCGCCAAATGAAGCAGTCATTTATCATACGAGCACAACTGCTCCCGCTCAACCTCAAGTTACTGCTACGGTGTCTGGAAATGATTGGAGTCTTCCTTCTTCTGTTACTTCCCAAGTCGTTGCCTTTTCTGGTCAATTTCCCATGGACAA
>JAHFLI010000166.1 GCA_023255615.1 Candidatus Woesearchaeota archaeon | reverse complement strand
GGAAGAAGGTTTTGTGATATGGTATATGATGCGTATGATACGGTTGACATCGAGGTTATAAAATGAGCAGTAAATATATTCTCACCTTTCCCATTCTTCTGATTGTCATAATTTTCTTATCAGGTTGTAGCAATGAGAGAATCGCATGCACGAAGACAGCGGGCGAATGGAAAACATTCTCGAATGGATGTGCAGATTCATGCAGTTTTGCAGGAGGGAAGTCCGAAGTTTGCACTACCATTCTAACAACGAGCTGTGACTGCGGACCAAACATGTGTTGGAATGGGAAAGGATGTGAAAACAATTAGGTTACATAAGCTTCGCCTAGCAATTTTCTTAACAGTTTACTTTTTAATAATCTTTGGTTTAGTTGCTGCAATTGATACTTCGGTAAAAACGATAGGTGCGAATGTATTACAAAATAGTAACGGGGAAAAATAATACGATTTGTGTAATTGATACAGGTGTCGATTACACCCACATCAATTTAGGAGGGTGTGCTGATATAAATTCTTGTAGTAGAATCTTAGGGGGTTATAATTATCATAATTCAAATTGATTCAGAATGTATGAAAACGATCGTCATATTAAGATGGAGGAAATTGCAGTATGAAGAAGAATAAAGAAATCGAAAATAGATTGATGATCCTCTGGATTTTATTGACTTTTATTTTTAATATATTAAATTATTTTTTAATCCGATATGTTTATTGTGAACGTAATTTCTTGCCGCATGTTCTTGCATACTTGAACCCCTGCAATGCCTCTTATAGCAATTTTATTGGGGGGTACATTATCATATTTGGTTTACTCTCAGCAATTATTGTTTTTTTAATGTACCTTATCTTTAGGAAAAAATGGAAAAGAAATTAGTCTTCATCGGGGTAATGTTAATCTTTCTTTTTAGTTTGGAATCTTATGCGTTAGATGATGCAGTTAGAGAGATTGGAGGGAAACAAATACTTGTCGAACAACTAGACCATCCCCAAAATTCAAAAGTTTTAAAAATCATCGAGAACTACAAGGAATGATGTTGGAGATTCTTATTACTATTTCAAAAAATGACTCTCTACTCAGAGGGATAGAATGAAAACAGTGTTGATTACTGGTTCTTCATCTGGGATTGGCAAAGCATGTGTTGATCTATTTGCACAAAAAGGATGGAATGTTGCTGCAACTATGAGACATCCTGTTGCGGATTCTCGCGACAATGTTCTTGTTCTTCCTCTTGATGTGACCGATAAAAAGTCGATTCATGCTGCAGTCAAAAAAGCAGAAGAACGATTTAGCGCAATCGATGTTCTGGTCAATAACGCCGGATATGGTCAAATAGGAGCAATGGAATCCATGTCTGACAAACAAATGAGAGATATTTTCGAAACCAATGTCTTTGGTGTGATGAATGTCACCAATGAAATTCTCCCTCATATGAGAGAACGAAATGAAGGAGTAATCATAAATATGTCAAGTATGATAGGTCTTATATCAACGCCGTTATCAGGATATAATTGTGCCACCAAACATGCGCTTGAATCCATCTCAGAATCATTGTGGCATGAATTAAGTATTACTAAAGTGCGCATCAAAGTGATTGAACCAAGTTTTACCAAAACAAATTTTCAAACAAAAGGAATGGTCAGAGGAGAAATAAAAGTTCCCCTCTATGAAGAGTATATCGAGAATAAATGGAACAATGTCCAGAAGTATCATAATGCAGATAGCCCAGAACAAGTGGCAGAAGTCGTCTATCAAGCAGCTATTGACGAGACTCCAAAACTAAGATATACCTGTGGAAAAAGAGCACAGAAAGAATTATTCTACTGGAAAATAATGCCAGACTCCATGTTCCTTCGCTACATCAATAAACGATTTAAGCGATAGACTATTCAGTTATTTTCCGTATCTTCTCCATCACCATCTCAACAGTAATGTAATCATCACATGATGGTTTTGTAATCCCGCGTGGTTTATAGCAGCATAAACATGGATTTTCTTTAAACACTTTTTCTCCATAGCCATATAATTCAATTTCCCAAGGTGACGTTGGACCAAAAAAGACGACAATCTTTTTGTTCAGTGCAATACCGATGTGAAGAGCAAGAGAATCGCTTGTTACTAATACGTCGCAAAGATTGATCAAGGCAGCAAACTCACGAAGAGAGTGATGACATCCAGCATCAACAATGGGATAATCAATCATGCTCAGAATATGTTTATTTCGTTCTTCCTCTTCAGGACCACCAAACAACACCACTTCAGCGTGTAATTCCTCAACTAAGCGATCTGCTAATCCCGCTGTTTTCTCTTCCGATAATTTCTTTAATTTCCATCTTCCACCAGAACCGGTATTTAATCCAACAACAAGTGTTCCCTTTTTAATTTTTTTGTGCAATGGTGTTGCGTATTCTTTTTCTTTTTGAGTGAGCATGAGAATAGGCTTCTGCATATTCCATTTCACTCCGACAATATCGCACATAATCTGCTGAAATGTTTTTCGATTCTTTTTTTTCAACTCATCATTGTGTGGTTTTTTTCCCAATACACCCATATCAAACCATTCTTTTGCGGTTGGAGTAGGAACAACCTTTCCGTCCCACAAAAAGCCAATTTTCTCTCCGGTAAACGCGCTTGCCATCGTGCACGCTCGTTCATCCTCATCGAGATTAATGATGACATCATATTCTCCACAAAATTGATCATCAATGACATGCGATTTTCGAATAAAAGGATTATGTTCAAGAAGCGACAATGATTCTTTTTCCGTT
>JAHFLI010000050.1 GCA_023255615.1 Candidatus Woesearchaeota archaeon | reverse complement strand
CGAATGAACTCGGTTTGAGGAAATTCTGCAGCTAAATTTGCTGCCATTTCACATTCTGTTGCAAGAAAAACCTTTTCTGGATTTTTTTCTTTGATGAACGTTGCCATTTGCGATGTGCTTACATGAAAGTCTGCTTCACGCAAAACGTCTGGAGTGCACTCCCAATGTGCCAAAATTGCTCGTCGAGAATGCCCCTTTGGAATAGAATATTGTTGACGCACCATGAGGAGATCTTCAACCGTAAATTTCTCATGGACTTCACAGGTTCCCTGCTGTAATGAGTTTTTCTTTCCCGGATAAATAATTTCAATATGATGTCCCATTTTATCTAATTCCTGTTGAATATTCTCGCCCATGAAGGAATCCGGCAAGAAAATAACCTGTTTCGAATGAAGAGATAAAATAACTTGAATGGCATTTGCCGAAGTGCAGCAAATATCTGATTCAGCCTTGACATCTGCATAGCTGTTGACATACGTAACCACAGGAACTCCGGGAAATTCTGCTTTCAACACCAACACTTCGGGAGCGCGCAGTGGATCAGCAAGACTACAACCAGCCCTCTTATCTGCAATAAGAACTTTTTTTTGTGGACATAAAATCTTTGCCGTTTCCGCCATAAAAAGAACTCCGTCAAATAAAATAATCGGCTTGTCTGACTCAGCAGCATATCTACTGAGGGCAAGAGAGTCTCCCCTTCCGCCTTTTTCCGACAAATTATACACTAAAGGATGCATATAATTATGACCTAAAATGAGAACATTTTTTTGTTCTCTCAGTTGGATAATCCTCTCGATAATTTCTTTATTTGCCTCCGCATCGATACGCAGAGATGAATCTGACAAAAAGACGTCATGGTACAAAGATTCAATACTGATCATAGAAGGTGTTGAATGAATATCCACTTTTAAATGTTCCGTGGCGTCCTATCTAAATTTTTTAAGGAGCGGTGAAATATCAACCGCAGAAATGTTCTGCTTCACAAGCACCTTTTCTTTCAGTTGCGGCAAACCTTCTTCATACGTTGGTTTTCCTTCTTCTTTATAGAACACCCCATACGGAATCTTTGGATAATGCTCTAATCCCTTTTCAAAGGCTTTCACCTTATGAGTAACATCATGATCAGGTCCTAATTTATATAAATTCTCTCTAAAAAACTGTGCGTTAATAATTTTATTATATGTTGGGCAAAGTTGGAACACATCAATGACGGCAAATCCTTTGTGCTGAATTCCTTCTTTGATCATCTGTTTGGTGTACCCTAAATCCATTGAATGTGAGCGCGCAACAAATGTAGCTCCTGCAGAAATTGAAAGAGTAATGGGGTTCACTGGCTCTTCAAGTGCTCCTTCAGGTGTTGATGGAGAAACAAATCCCTTCATTGATGTTGGAGAATATTGCCCTTTTGTCAATCCATATACCTCATTGTTTTGAATGATATACGTGATATTCAGATTTCGCCGTGCAGTGTGCATAAAATGATTTCCACCAATACCATACCCATCTCCATCTCCCCCGATAACAATCACATTCAGCTCGTGATTTGAGAGTTTAATTCCTGTCGCAACGGGAAGTGTTCTTCCATGCAAGCCTTCAAAACCATATGCCCGTATGAAATGAGGTGTTTTACTACCGCATCCAATGCCAGAAACAATAACGGTATTGTGGAGATCAAGTCCTAATTCCGTAATCGCTGCTTTGAGAGAACCCAAAATAACATAATCACCACATCCCGGGCACCATGTTGGTACCTGACCTGATCCAATATCTTTCTCCATATTAGCGTTTTACAATTTTCTTAATCTCATCGTAAATTTCATGAGGAAAAAACGGCCGTCCATCAAATTTGAGAATGGTATGATCAAGGGAAAGTCCCGTATGCATTTTAATCAATGCTCCTAATTGACCAGATTGATTATTCTCAACTAAAGCAGTTTTTTTTGATTTCTTGATAATTTCTGCAACCTTCTTCGTTGGAAACGGACTAAGGTATTTTATTTGTAAATAATTGACTTTGATTTTGTCTCTTTTGAGAGATTTCATTGCTTCAAGAATTCCACTTTTTGTTGAACCCCATCCAATGATAGTGACCTCTGCCCCTTTATCACCGACAAGTTCGGGATCTGAAAATTCTTTTTGTGTTGCTTCAAATCGTTTATATCTCTTTTCTGCCATGGCGATTCGGACTTCTTCGAGCTCATCTTCATGTCCCTCTTCATTGTGTTCATAACTCGAAGCAGTATGCATGCAATTCTTTTGGCCGGGAATAGCACGTGGTGAAACACCATCTGAAGTGAGTTTATAGCGAAGATAATTCTGTTGTTGTTCCGCTTGTTCGTCCGTCAATAATTTTCCACGATCAATTTTCACTTTTCCTGTATCAAACTCTTCGATGCTCCAATAACTTTCTCCAAGATATTTATCAGTTAAAAGAACAACAGGTAATTGATATTTCTCGGCAAGATTAAATGCGCGAATGGCTTCCTGATAACACTCAATAATGTCGCCGGGAGCAATCACAATGCGTGGAAAATCATCAGGAGCTGCATGAAGAACAAAATGAAGGTCGCCCTGACCTGATTGAGTAGCCATTCCTGTTGCCGGTCCGGGTCGCTGGGCTTCCACGACAACAAGAGGAACCTCAGTAATTGCTGCAAGCCCGAAGGCTTCAACCATTAATGAAAATCCTCCACCCGACGTTGCAGTCAATGCACGAACACCAGCAAAATTTGCACCAACAACCATGTTCATCGCCGCAATTTCATCTTCAGTTTGCTTGACGACAATCCCATATTGTTGAGCCCATTTCGCGAGAGTCATCATAATAGACGACGCGGGAGTCATAGGATATGCGGCGATGAATTTAGCACCTGCTCTGACTGCCCCTAATGAAATGGCTTCATTCCCACTTATCAACATAAAATTTTTTTGATGTTCTTTTTTTAATGTATATTTGAACGAATGTCTGAGAGTAGATTTCACAAAATCATAGCCAGCTTTTGCTGCACCGATGTTGTCTTGAACAACTTTTTCTCCTTTCTTCGCAAAAGTTTGTTGCAAAATATCATTAAAGAGTGTAAGATCATAATCAACAAGAGCAATGGTTGCTCCGATCGCAACAGTATTTCTCATTATTCTTCCACCAAATTGATTCGAGAGTTTGAGAAGAGGAATCGGAATCAACTGAATGTCTTTCTTTGGAAGTTCGCTCTCCTGAATAGGATACTCATCATGATCGTAAATGACTCCCGCACCACCAGTAAGTTTTTCTTTGTGGACATCAAACGTTTCTTTATTCAATGCAACAAGAACGTTTACTTCCTTTCGATGAGAATAAATTTTCTCTGAGTTTACTCTCACATCAAGATGGTTATGGCCACCCCTAATCAAAGAAGGATAAATTGCATGAGCAATACTAAAGAGACCACCACGCATAGCGATCTTTGCAAACATCATGCCAGCATTCAAAATACCCATGCCAGCTTCTCCCCCAATTTTCCAGCTTAAATCGTTGACAATTTCTTTTTCAGTCATGATCTTAAAAGAAATCCATAGAGCTAAGAACACTTTTTAAAGCTTTTGTCCTTCTGCTTTGAGAACTTCTTTCAATGAAGAGATCGCAATTTCGATTTGTTTATCGTCTGGTTTTCGAGTCGTTATGCGCTGAAGCAATAAGCCAGGAACCACGAAAATACGGAGAGCGTTATGATGAGCAAAACGAGAGCTCCATTTCAGAAATTCATAAGAAAGCCCCGCGACAAGAGGAAGAAAACCGAGGCGCAACGCAAATAAAAATACTCGCCGTAAAAGAAAAGAGAAAGTGGAGAAAGAGGGGAAAATCAATTGTGCAAGAAGCGGAGTAAAACTAAAAATCAGAACACTCATAAGGATAACAACAAAGAGAAAACTGGTCCCGCATCGTGGATGAAGTGTGGAAAATTTTTTTACATTCTTGACGGTTAATTCTTGCTCATGTTCATAACAAAAAACAGTCATATGTTCTGCACCATGATATTGGTACAATCTCTTCACATCATCCCAAAAGGAAATACCGTAAACATATGCAAGTAAGATGAGTACTTTGATGCTTCCATCGATAAAATTAAAGAGAAAAGGTGAGTATTCTTCATGAACACCAATGAGAGTTGTTAATGCGTAAGGCACAAAAACAAAAAGACCGATTCCAAAAACCAATGAAATAAAAAGAGTGAGATACAAGAGCCAGTCGCTTATTGTTTCCTCTTCTTCTGTTGCCTGAGATGCAGACCAATTCAGTTCACGAATCCCCACAACAAGCATACTCACTAAAACGTAAATACCACGAAAAAAAGAAAGTTTCCAAAAAGGATGAGGGGTTGGAAGCTTGTTCGCTTTGGTGACGATGTTACCTTTCGAATTTCTCACGGCAACACCAACATAACGAGGAGAACGCATCATCACTCCTTCAATGAGTGCCTGCCCTCCGATCATGATTTCAATTTTTTTCTTGGACATTTTTCAGAAGTACATCGTTTACTATTTAAAGTTTGAGTTGACCTTTTGCGCAAAATAATCACGTAACGTCATGGTTACTAAACTAGACAATTGCAATTTCTTTGCAGAATGGAGGGAGAAATATCCTAATCCTTGTCCCTCCTCCAAATGAAGATAAGAAAGTGGAACATCAACTACCCCAACGAACACATACGTGTCCCATCCGGGAAATGGGTACATTTTAAAAAAAGAGAAATCGTGAAGATTAAAATCGATTTCTTCTTTGACTTCACGTATTATTGCTTGCTCCGGCGTTTCATGTTGCTCCACTTTTCCTCCAAAAAAAGACCACGTATCGGGATCTATTTTTGCATCTGAACTTCTATGATGAAGCAATAACTTCCCTTCCTTATTCACCAGCAGGATTTTTGCAACTTGTTTCATATCCAGCTCTCCGAGCATAAGACGAAACAGAAAGCTTTTTAAGAGTTTGTGAGGCCCTCGTTCTCTATGAAGTGGGACGATGTAAGGGTATTTTTGAGAAAGTTTTGGCACTTTATCTGGGAAGATAATAGTATCTGGAGTTGGATTGCGAATGTTGTTCTCGCTTTTGTTCTCATTAAGTTTATAGTGTATCCCTTGCTCGGTTTTCTTCTTGGAACCACGCATCCTATTGTTGCAGTTGTATCTGGATCGATGGAGCACCAGGGATCATTTGATAACTGGTGGACTTCCCAGGAATCGTTATATGCAGAAAAAGGAATTACAAAAGATACCTTCAAATCCTTTCGGTTTGTAAATGGCTTCAATAAAGGAGACATTATCATTCTCACTGGAGAACAAAAAAAAGATATCCAGGTAGGAGATGTTATTGTTTTTTCTGCGAATTTAGCAGATCCGATTATCCATCGTGTCGTGAAAAAATGGGAAGAAAATAACACCATCCATTTTCAGACCAAAGGAGATTTCAACCACGGTTTTGCTAATGTTGGAGAACAAGATATTATAGGATCAAGAGTAATCGGAAGAGCCTTATTTAGAATCCCTTTAGTAGGGTATGTAAAAATAGCCTTTGTCTCTCTTATTGATGCGGTAAGAGGTGGATAAGATGTTCTGTCCAAAATGTGGCTCAATTATGAAACCAAAAATGGAAGGCGGAAAGAAAAAATTAATTTGTTCTTGTGGGTATAAATCAACCTCCGTTGATGGGGGGGCACTCAAAGAAAAAATAAAATCTTCCTCTCAAGCTATTGAAGTGGTTCATGAATCTATAGAAGTGTATCCTATGACGAAAGAAAAATGTCCAAAATGCGGGAATGGAGAAGCATATTATTGGCATATTCAGACGCGGTCAGCCGATGAACCTGAAACAAAATTTCTAAAATGCACGAAATGTAAGCATACGTGGAGAGATTATCGTTGATCAAGATCACAGAAAAGATTTTTCGACTTATCGTAAAGCCAAATCAAACAGAGACGCGAATTCTAAAGTATGATGATGCAAGAAAGGCGTATCGAATGATCGTTGCAGCTCCGCCGGAAGATAACAAAGCGAACAAAGAGATCATACTCTTTTTTAAGAAAAAACTGAAAAAGAATGTTGCTATACTCTCTGGAATGTCTTCTCGTGAGAAGCTCATCAAAGTGTTATAATGTGCAGCTGAGTCCTCTATTTTCGTGGTATTGAGAGATAGACAGAGGTTGTTCTTCAATAACTTCAATAATCATTGTTGAACTTTTTTGCGTATGCTTTTCTGGTGAAGGAATCGCCATCAATGCTGCAGATCCAATCAAAAGAAATACAATTAATACGCAAAAGATACTGAGATATTTTTTTTTCATCGCGTTCCCCATCCTGTTCGATCCAAAGTAAAAAGTGCATAAATCCAGAGAGGAGAAAGGATAAATACATTGAAGAGCGAGAAAAGAATTAAATCAGGAAATCTGTTGATCTTCTCAAAAAGCATCGGAATATCTGCGAGGAGATTCACAAAAACAAGAATACCAAAGAGAGGAATAAAATAAAAGTAAGCACCGATCATAATGTAATAAGTTATCGTTGTGGTAAGAAGAATAGTAAACACCAGGGGTAAGATCATTGTCAGAGAAATGAGAGTTATCAAATACGCATTCCGGCTAAATCCCAGAAAAAAAATGCTTTCATGGATCCCTGAACGTCGCCATCGAGTTTGTTGTTTGATATATTTAGGAAAAGTCTCACATCCAGGGGTCGCTGCTTTAGCTGTTTCTACATAGACTGACTTGTATCCTGCACGAAGCAATAGATTAGTCATCAAACGATCTTCTCCAAATGTTAATCGGATACCTGAAAAGGTTCTATAAAGATATTCGTTCAAAAAAGGCATGAACTGACTTTTCCGAATTGCAAGAATTTCTCCAGATGCGCAAGGATTAAGTCCTAAGGTCCCCCAGCTTTTTCTTCCAACCTGATTTGCTCCGTAATACATTATAGACTGAATTCTGGTGAGAAGACTTCTTTTTGGAGAAATGATTTCAACATTCCCATTGGTAATCCCAACTTTTCTATTTCGTAAAGGCGCAATGAGTCGTTGGACTGCATGAGGATCATCGAGAAGGATATCAGAATCAATATTGATCAAGAGATCATTTTTTGCACGCCGAAATAATACTGATTGAAGATGCTTCTTCCCCAAATTTTGAGATGACCGATATACAATGACTCTTTCATACAAGTCCGGCCTTTCTTTCAAGATCTCGGAAACAGGAACTTTTGATCCATCATCACCGATAATCACTTCTTTCCTTCCTTTTTGTGCAACAGCCATATGAACAACACGTAAGAGGAGTTCCGGATCTTCATCTTTAACGGGAATGATAATGGAATAGGGCTCATGCAACGGAGGATATACTCGCAAAGGGGAGAGCTCAGAAAAAAACCATGCAGTAAACCGATACAGTAAAAATAACGAAGCGCAGACGACATACAATCGCGTGATAGAATTCCACCACCCATATTGAATAATAAAAAGAGGAATAACTAAAAGAAAAATCCCTGCAACGACAATACGAAAAAGATTATAGGCCGTTTTTGGTTTCATAAAAGGTATACATAGATGACGTGAGCGACCCACAAAACCATTATAGTCATGCCGATAACCCACTTGATATAGCGATCCGTCGACATGATTAATAACCTGGCGAAATTGGTGGAATCAAACTGTTTTTCTTTTTCAAATCTCGAACTTGTCGATCAAGATCTTGAATATCTTGTCGAAGCCTATTGTTTTCCCGCAATTGCTGCTCGTAAAGCGAGTACAAGTCCTCAGTGTTCGCATTATCAGTATATCTGATGACAGTGTTTGCCGTCTCACCTGGAATCTGAACAATGGAATAATTCGGAACCTGTTGGACAACGGGTTTTGCAGGCTCATCTTGTCCGAATACAAACAACGCAGATCCTAACAAAATAGTTAAGATCAATATTACAAAAAATAATCGATGGATATTCATGTCTTCACCCCACACTATCCCTTAATTACTTTATAGTAACTACAGATTTTATTGGTGAATGAATGTTCATTTATAAATATTTATATCACCAAATAGATAATAAAACAGAAGTAAAGGTTAGAAGAGATTGCAAAAAATCAAACCAAAAGTTTTAAAAAGAATTTATCTCCCCTACTCACTAAGCTCGTTCTGAGGTGGTGTAGACACCCGCGGCTCTGAAATGGTAAAGATAAATAAACATGATTTTGTTGAAATAGAATATACTGGCAGGGTTCTTGAAGATGGTACCATATTTGACACGACAGATATCGAGGT
>JAHFLI010000194.1 GCA_023255615.1 Candidatus Woesearchaeota archaeon | reverse complement strand
CAACGTAGAGGCGATGCCAATTCAAAACAATTGCCTGCGTCAGTATGAGAAAGTAATCAAAGGCAGCAATGTCTTTTTGAACGATCAAGAGGTTGCTGCGCTTCACTTCAATGGTGGTTCTATTGAGGTGAAGTTATCTCGTTGGCTTGAGATGGAAAAATCGCTGGAGGCAAGAAAATGAGCAAGCTCCTCACGCCTAGTATTGTACGGATGACGGGCTCGTTGGAAGAAAGGGCTGGTACGCTCAATGTTATTGGATGCAGGCGCATTCATATTGACATGAGCGTCAACTCTTCAATTCCCGATTTCTTTAGATGCGGAATGTTTGGGTATGCGGAAAGGAATTTGTTTAATGCTTCGGTTGACTTCCATGTCTTTGGACAAGGGAGTTATGACGAATATAAAACGATTCCTGTCCGCAGGAGCGATCGTGTTATCTTCCATGTGTTTTCCGAAACCCGATTAGATGCGTTAGTTGGGTTATTTCGTTATTTCAAGAGGGACGAGATTGATATAGGCATATCCCTTGATCTTGGTGTTCCAGTGGACATACTTTTGCCTATGCTGATGAATTTAGATCTGGTATTGGTCATGGGTATAGAAGCAGGTGGCTATGGGTTACCATTAAGTCAAACCGCCCTGTGTACCATGGCAATATTACGCAGGGAGATGACTCAACAAAATAGATCAATGCATATGGGCATAGATGGAGGAGTGAATACGGGAACTTTTGAGTTATTGGCAAAGTCCTGTGATTTCATGGTTGTCGGGGGGCTTCTCTTTAATGCTCCCGACATCGCGCTGCAGTGGAGAAGTTTAAGCCGCTGGCTCAAGGAGGTTGAAAGTGCCGACTAAGGTAAAGAGAGAACGTTCTTCGATCGTGAAGTCTTTCGATGATGGAGAACGTTTTGAGCGGGAACTATGCCTGCTGCGTTTTCTTGAATCAAGCGATCTGAGTTCTTTGACGCCAAAAATAATGGACATTGATTGCGCAAATTTCGTGCTGAAAATGTCCATTATTGAGGGTACGACTCCTGCTGATAACGATATTAATTTTGCTCTCGCAAGCGATCTTGGCAAAAGCATGGGACTGATCCATGCGCTGGCAAAATTTGATCGTTATGGCGCTTTTGATTCGGAGTTGCAAGTCAAAAACGGCGAAACAAGCTTTTCTAGTTTTTTGATCAGCCGGATTGAAAAGTGGCATCAAAGATTGAACGCAATGAGCGTGACCCTTGATGGGGTTGAGGCATTGCAACGAAGGGTTCGGGAGCGAGAAGATGAATGGGATAGATTTTCTCCTCCCTCGTTTAGTCACAATGATTTTGATTTAAAAAATATCATTGTCCTGAACGGAAGAGTTTCCGGTCTTATTGACTGGGAGTTTGCCGGAGCATATTCGAGCGCATGGGAGATAAGAAAGATCATCTCGCACAATTTCTGGAGGAATGTCGAATTACGAGGTGCTTTCATTGGTGGTTTCTCGCAGATTCATGAGCATGTATCCTTACCCGATGCTTCCGAAACGAAAATTTTAGAAGCAATAGATTGTATGGTGGCTTTAGGATGGGCTCAGAGAAATGCCGACACGTATAAAGTGGAGTATCTCAAGCGTCTGTTCACTTCATTGTTGCGTGAAATAGCATAAAAAAGGAGAGGTTTCGTGATGAGAGAATCTGGCCGAATAGAAACTACGGATCAAGTAGCGCGAATCTTGCTTGAAAAGCGTCGCGCAAATCCCAAGAAAAACCTCATCATTGGCGTGGCCGGAACTGTCGCCAGTGGGAAATCGCGTTTCTCGCGTTATTTGATTGATGTCATTCGGGAAGTTTTAGGACTGAAAATCCTAAACTGCCCATTCGACTATTGGATCAATAGCGCCATGCTCCATGCTCCTGTATATGCACAACGCTTTTTCCTTGAAGAATTTCGAGATGCGCTCTGCAGCATCAATGCTGGAGAATACTGGATGTGTCCTCGTTATGACCTCTTAAAAATTGGTTATGACCAAAATCTATGGCCGTTGATTCTCAACTCAACGGAAGCTAGTTGGAGAAAACGCCGCTTCGTTAACGTAAGCTTGGTTCATGAGATTCCCGATATCGAAGGTGGCCATGGTATCTATCTTGAACCAGAAACGAAAAGGTTCTTCAGTCTTCTTCTGCCGAAAGCAGATACTGTTTACCTGATGGATGGTACAATGATTTTCCACGAACTCGTGACCAAAGTTTTCTCCTATGACGCAAAGATTTACGTATCGAGTTCATGGGTGAATCGTGTCGCCAGAATGATGAGACGTTTCAACAGGCGAGAGGTATTCGGAAATACCTCTGCTACCGAGATTGAGTATGTGGGATTCTTAGTGCGTGAAGCGGCAGCTTGCGCCGATGTGGAAATCGAAGCACAGATAGACGATCAAACTATCGTTCTACGCAGTAAGACGGAAACGATTTCTAACCTGCTCGATGTCTGTTATCTTAAGGATCGTTTGTTGAAGTATCCAGCTCTTGCCGATATCTATATGCTCGATCTTCAATTAGTCGAAGAGGCAATTGAAGAAACGTATGTTGATTTCTCATCAATTACAAATAGCGGGCACCTGCGATCCCTAAAGATTGAATTTTCAAACCTTGTGGAGAGTAGGCATCTGCTTGTTATCAACAATATGGAAGTAATTCTGCAGCGTTTACGCAGTGTTTTGCGCCTCTGAGCATGATAGTCAGAGTTCAGTAAGAAGGATGTCTCAAATGAGCTCCTTCTTTTTTTCTTTTAGATAAGGTATCA
>JAHFLI010000004.1 GCA_023255615.1 Candidatus Woesearchaeota archaeon | reverse complement strand
CTTTTTGATATATCTCTGAGACCATCGCGTTTGAATAGGTCTTCTCTGCAATTTCAATTGGTTTTTTTCACATTTAGAAGAACAAAAATTGATCGCTTTCCCTTCTTTGAGAACATAAATCTTTCCTGTTCCTCGTTCAATGAGAGTACCGCAAAACGTGCACTTTGCCATTATCCTAATTTCCCTCGACCAGCTTTATTCAATTGTCGTGCTTCAATTTCTGTTTCACGCAACATTAACACATCACCCACTTGAATGGGACCTTTGACATTTCTCCTCATCACTTTATTTTTATCTCGACCGTCAAGAATTTTACATCGAATCTGAATAGCCTCTCCTCGAGAACCTGTTCGCCCAATAATTTCTTCTACACTTGCGGGAACGGCATATGAAAAATTAGCCTGTCCCTTTGGCGTCTCTTCTTCTCGTGGTTTTTGAGGTCTCTTCTCGTCTCTCATTTCGCACCGATGTGCTTAATTAATTCTTTTGCGTCCCCTTCTTGAACAATAGCAATTGCACTCGTGCCTACATCAAGGCCGGCAGCTGCACCCAATTCTTCTTTCGAAGGAACTTCTACACAAGGAATATTTTTTTCTTTCGCAAGCAACGGAAGATGCATGACTACTTCTTTTGGCGTTACATCTTTTGCAATAATAACTAATTTTGCTGCTCCTCGCTCTATCGCCTTCGTCACTTCATTCGTCCCTTTCTTTAATTTTCCCGTCGCTTTCGCAACTTCAATAGCTTCATACACTTTTGCATCTTCAACCATCATATTCATCTCCGGGGATCAGAAAACCCCTCCTTCTGGCATTGCTGCCATCATCATTCACAGGTATACATAAGGAAAAATGATCACTTTTTAAAGGTTTCGAAGATAAAAATCTTAATCTCTTAAAACAGAATCTAACTTTTTCGATACATAATCCATCTGAGGCCTATCTCGTGGATGTGGAACAAGGGTCTCCATAATCAATCGATTAACCTCATCTGGGTATTCAGGGTGAAAAATCTGTGGTTTATGATCTTCTGAATTCGAACCCACCATCCAATTCATAACGAATCTAATTATTTCCTGAACCGATTGACCAGGACAACCAAAAAATTCAAACCAAGGGCGGCCAGTAGTGATTGTCAGAAAGGTAGCCATAAGTTCAAACACGTCAGTTTTGTTGTCTTCCGGATATTCTCGAATATCTTCCATAAAAAGTTCTGGAGCCATATAACTCGGTGTTCCAAGAATTCTTTTTCGCCGCCATTCTGAACGTACTTCATAATCTTTAATGATTCCAAAGTCAAGAAGTTTTGGTGTCTCTTCGTCAGTAATAAAAATATTTCCAGGTTTGATATCTCTATGAATCTTTCCGAGAGTATGCATTGCTGCTAAAACTTTGCTTATTCGCGCCAAATACGAAACTGCTTGATAGATATCCAAAGGCCCACCAAGATCGAGCTTTTTTTGAAGATCTAATCCTTGATGAACAGGAAAAAATAAGTAAGGGACTGGTAAAAAATTGTCAATTCCTGCAAACCCACCCTCCAGTGTCTCGACAAGAAATTCTTCCGTTCCGGGATCATAATGGCGCAACATCCTATACAAATCCATCGGGACAACAACTTCTTTCATAAACCGTTTGCCAGCATACGCACGCTCAGATGGAGTTAGGGAAAAAGGATCATTAAGACAACTGGGACGAAGAATTTTTGCATACACCCTATTATGCTCTTGAGTTGGTCGATCATTTCCACAATCAGTTGAGATGGGGGGGTCGACTGTTGCTTCGCAAAGAATACTCAAACCACCTTCACTCGAAACAACATCACTTAATTCAACTCTTCTTCCAAGTTGATGAAAAAAACCACTCATTTGAACTTTTGCATATTCAAGAAGGTGCCGGGAAGTTATAAGGTAAGGGACTAGGGTAGAATAACTGGTGTAAGTAATACCGCTAAAATCGTTTGAAGAAAAACTAATTCCGGGAGAGGGTTCAATTCCATTAAGCAAGGGCTGTACATCGTCAGGAGATACCAATAACGTAATTAAATCTCGACCAAGGGTTCTTATTGTCATTTGTAGACTCTTCAATCTATACGCAATTTCTCTGAGTATGAGGCACAGAGATGTAAAAGTTGTTTTGGTTTCCAGGTTCATTTATAAAAGTTATGAAAGAAAAATCTATTCTCGCAACGCTTTTTCAAAATCATGCACGGTAAAATCCGGCCAGAGCACATCAGAAAAATAAATGTGTGCTTCAGCGGAGTCCCAAAGCAAAAATCCATGCGTTGAATGTTTTTTTCCGTTTTTTATCAAAAGATTAACCGGTGGAAAATGAGAAGAATAAAGATTTTCCTTAATGATTTCTTTTGTCAGAGACTCCGGATCCCTTTTTTGACCTTCAATTTGTTTTCCAATGAGGAGGCACGCATCTACGATCTCTTCTTGGCCATCATAATTGATGCAAAAATTCAAAGAAAAATCAGAATAATCCCGGGTCGATTCAACAATCGCTTTAATGGGGTCAATAACTCTACTCGGAAGGCTATACCATTTTCCGATAACAGAGATTTTAACATGGTGGGAATGAATAACTTCTTCTTGTGAAAGTAGAGTAAAAAAGTGAATCATTGCATCAATGAGGATGCTAAATTGAGAACTTTCTTTATCCATTTCCTCTCGAAGAAGATAAAAAGTCATCCAAGGAATCTTGAATCGTACCTGCTCATGGATAAGCAAACGAATATTCTCAAAACTCTTTGCATTCGCTTTTTCCACACTTTCTTTGTTGTCCAGCGCCCATTGTTCAACACCTGATGTTGTTAATGCCACATGATGCGGAACATTAGTCGGAGTTTGATGAAAGATCTCCTTCACTTTCTCTAGCATATCCTCGACGAATAAAAGAACATTTATAAACTTTGAGTGCAGAAAACGACCATGCTTCTTCCCGAACAGATTAAGGTAGGCATCGCAGGAATAGTATTGTTAATTGCTTCTTTAACTGATTTAAAAACAAGGGAAGTCCCTGATACTCTGAATTTTGGATTAATTGGATCAGGTATTGGCGTAAATCTGTTGCTTTCATTGATCTTTTCCACTTCTTCATTTTTTATCGAAAGTCTTGCTGGATTTGTTTTCTTTCTTGGATTTGCTTACCTTCTTTATTATACGGGGCAATGGGGAGGGGGAGATTCAAAACTACTTATTGGTCTCGGATCATTATTTGGTCTCCAGTATTCATTATCATCATTTATGATCTTTTTCATTATTACCCTTCTCGTTGCCGGAGCATTGTATGGAATTCTCTGGAGCTTTTTTTTAGGATTTAAACAGAGAAACAAACTGACCAAAGAAATACGACTACTCATCAAACCAAGAATAATAAAAATAATAGGGATATTTCTTTTACTTTTTTCCATTATTTCCTTCATCTTTTACTTTACCCTTGATCGCATTATTTCTTTTCCTCTCCTTTTTCTTTCTCTTTCCTTCCTCTTCACCTTCGCATTGTGGATAGGTATAAAGGCAGTAGAAAATGGATGCATGAAAAAGCACGTGGACCCAAAACAGTTGACAGAAGGAGATTGGATTGCAGAGGATGTTATTGTTGATGGAACTTATATCTGTGGACCAAAAGATTTGGGCATAGAAAAAAAACAAATTTCTCAGCTGTTACAATTGAAAGAAGAAGGAAAAATTTCAAGAATTCTTATTAAAGAAGGAATTCCGTTTGTCCCCAGTTTTTTTTTGGCTTTCCTCTTAACTATTTTCTTTCAGGATGTTTTGATTTCAATGGTAAAAACATTTATATAGTAGCTTTTCCGCGTAAAAAACATGGATGATGATATTCTGGAAGAAGAGAAGTTATTGAAGCAAAAGATGGTTGACCCCGAATGGGAGAGTAAAAAGCGATTAATTGATGAATTCTTTACTCAAGCAGCTCGAGAACCAGTAAATCCCCCGGATCCTGTCCCCGAATCTTCTTCACATTCTACTGTCTTTGAAACACTCGACAATGATGAAGATGATACAGAAAGTGATGACGTAAATCATAACGGCGAAAGTAGTGATACAGAAGAGCAAGATGAACCAGAAGAGCCAGTCGAGCAACCCCTTCCTCCAACGAAACCGATAAAGCAGTCGATGAGAGAGTCCCCTAAAGTTGCGGTAAAAGAATTTCCTCCAACAAAATCTTTTTCTCAAAAAAAACCAATGATGAAAAAACCTGGCTTTTGGTTAACTCTTCTTATTATTCTTCTGGTGGTTGGAGCAGGAAGTTATTTTGTGATGACTCGGTATATTCCACCCCACATTAAATTTGTTGATGGAAATAGTCAGGAAATAATTCATGGAACTGTTATTTTTAATGGGAATGAAATTGGAGAATATGATGGGGATACGTTCAATGCGTTGCCATTTGAATTTTGTCGAAATGTCAGTGAGCTTGCACTGAAGCAGGGAGATGAAATATACAAGGCAGATGCGTATCCGGGTGACTGCAAATCTCGCGAAATTACTTATGTGGTGAATAAAAAAGAAGTCGCCGTTACAGAAATTGCTCTCGAATTTTTTACTGAAGATACCGGAGAACAACTGTCTGGACAATTATTTATCGATAATGAATCAAAGGGAGATATCATCGGAATAATAAAAATTCCTGTTTCTGAATGTAAAGATGCAAAAAAAGTAAAACTTGTCACGAAAGATAATGAGATTACCTGGCAGAATGATCCGGCGAAATGCAGCGAAGTCGGCACTGTAGAGTTTACTGTTCCTACCTTAAAGAAAAAATAGAAAGGTATTTAAAATATCCTCGAAGAAGTGAGTAAAAAGAGTGTGTGGATGAAAAAGATAACCCTTAGCTTAATTGTAGGTTTACTTTTTCTGATACATATCTCGCTGAGTTCTGCTGCAACAATAAATTGTGGTGTAGATCCAACTACTGCAGACGCTCGCTGCTTCGCAAATAATGTGAACTCCGCATCCCAAACGACGTGGTGTGCTGGAGCATTGGGTGGACCAGTTCCTGATAATGATGCTGCTGCTGTTGGTGCGAACTGTGATACCATTGCGGAAAATCCAGGACAACCTCATGCTGGATTAAAGGGATGTTTTCGACAAGAAACCAATCTCCCTTATTGCAATGATGGAAATGGAGTTCTTATTCTTGACATGGGTGCAAATGAGGAAATCATTAACGCAAACAGTGGTTCGGATGGTTGGGATTTCGCAATTGAAGAAGGCGGATCGCCAGAGCCTTTCGAAGCGTACGTTTCTAATACTGGACTTTCATGGATCGATGTAGGAAACGGATGTGATGTCCGTGTTGGTCAGTACGATTTGTTTTATATTCCAGGCGCAGATAATGCAAAATATCGATTCGTGAAAATAACGGCAAATGGAAACATACCAAGATGTGACGGAAGTATCCAAGGTAGCGCCCAATATTATGGTGCCGATATAGGATTAGTTATGGGTCGCGTCATTAATGATCCAAATACACCCCCGTCATTAAACAATATTCCTGATCCTGCTCCATATCCAATGAATGCGGGTTTCCAAAATAATATTATCGACCTCTTTCCCTATGCGAGCGATTCCCAAGACACCGACATCCAACTTTCATTTTCGATTGTGTCTTCATCAAACCCATCAGTCGCAACATGCGCAATTGATAGTGATCGTTATGTTGATTGCACTATCGGATCTACCGTAGGATACACCGACATTACAGTAAAGGTAACTGATACGAGCGGTGCAACGGACACCGACGTTTTCAGAATCACCACATTCGCTACAAATAATGCAGTCTGCATCTCAAATACTATCCCCTCAACGTTTATTGTGGGAGAGACAAAAACAATTTCAGTGACGATAAGAAATACAGGGTCAACATCATGGACGAAAGCAGCTGGATATAGACTTGGCTCAGCAAATCCCCTTAATAATGTTGTGTGGGGGCCTTATCGAGTCGATCTTCTAGATACAACAACCGTAACTCCAAATTCTGAATATACGTTTACTTTTGATGTGACTGCTCCTTCCACTCCCGGATCGTATTCCAATCAATGGCAAATGGTTCAAGAAGCAGTTGAATGGATCGGAGGCATTTGTGGACCATCAGCTGTTTCAGTGGTTTCAAATACACCACCCGTTATTGATACTATTCCCCCGTACACTATTCCAGCAAAATATCCGGGATCGTTTGATGTGTTTGATGTTGACACCTATGCTCACGATGCCGAAGATCCCGATAGTATGTTGGTGTATACGTTGAATCAGATTTCCGGAAGCCAGTACGTCACCTGTGCGCTGAAACAAGTAATTGCCTCTCATTATAGTCTCGTTACTTGCGCACCTTCAACGACATTTTGTGGAACAGGGAACGCTCAATTTACCGTACAAGCAACAGATCGATATAGTGCGGTATCAAATGTTCAAATGTTTACCGTTGCCGTTACAAATATTGTACCACCGAACCCAACAATTTGTCCCCCGTACTGCCCAGGTTCTGATGATGACAGCGACACGGTAAACAATTATTGCGATCAATGTCCAAGCACAACCTGTACTGAAGTAAATCCGACAAATGGTTGTCCAAATTGCGACAATCCATCGTGCAGACCAACTGATCCAACGTGTGTGTGCAGTTCTTGTGATGCATGCGGGGGTGGAGTGTGGAATGTATGTGATCCCTATGAATGTACTGAACAATGCGGCGGTCAACCCTGCTATTTTGTTGATACCTCCGGCGGATTAGGAATAGGGAACTGTAATTCATGCACAACCATACCTTCATGTTCTCAATATTCAAGCCAAGAATTATGCACTTCAGATCCTTGTGGAAAAAATAATTGTTATTGGGACATACCAAGTGGAACATGTAAAGCAAGTGTGTGTGGGAATGAAATCGTAGATCCTAATGAACTCTGTGATTTCAAAGGTCTAACTCCCATTTTCAAACCGGAATTTGATAGCTGCCAAAAAGCAGGATATGATGCAGGAACGTTAGGGTGCGAACAATCTACTTGTTTCTTAGATGTAAATCAGTGCCGTGATATTGGATGTGGGGATGGAAATATCGATGGAATTGAGCAATGTGATTTTGTTAAAAGTTTTTCAGAAAAACTATCCCAAATTGCGTATCCTTCAACACCTCCAGGAAGAATTATCGTAGCAACAGGGGATGTTGATGGAGACGGAAAAAAAGAGATTATTACTGCAGGAGCAACGAATCTTAAAATAAGAGTCTTTCTCTCTAATGGAACACTCTTATCGGAATTTAATCCTTATGATACCGATATTCCAGTTGATTCGAGCACATATGTAACCGCGGGCGATATTCTCGGAAATAAACAAGATCAGATCATTGTTTCCTATAAGACAGGAACAAGTATCTTGTTGAAGGTCTTCAAAAATCAAGGAACAACAACCCCTTCGTTTACTCTTCTAACCTCATATAAATCTCTTAATGTCGAGGAAGGTGGATGGAGACTCGCAACAGCAGATATTGATAACTTTCCCACAAAAGAAATCATTGTTGGTCAAGCTGGCGGTGTGGTGACTTCGTCACCTAATGTAGTAACTGCATTTCACTTAGTAAATCCTTTTATCTTAATAGACGGGATTCAACCATTTGCATTTACAAATACCTTTTCAACCGGATCCGGAGTTTTTGTTGCTGGCGGTGATGTTGACGGTGATGGGAAAGATGAAGTCATAGTGAGCCAAGACGATGGCGGCACCGACCAAATTGCAGTGTACAAGTACAATATTACGTCAGGCACAAACTTAGATCTCATTTCATCCAGAACAACATTCTCTGACACCAACGGCGTTCGTGTTGCTGCAGGCGATATTGACAATGATGGGCGGGTAGAAATTATTGTTGAAGGGGGGGTTACAGGAAGCCGATATTTTAGAATATACAGATTACTGGCAAATGGCATTCAATGGATAGAAACAAAAGCACTCTTGGCGGCAACTGGAAGATTCATAACTGCAGGAGATGTCGATGGTGATACGATCGATGAAATTGTAAGCGGTGATGGAAGTGGGGGAACAAATAGTTTTCACATTTATGAGTCTCTTCAGTCAACATACCTCCCTCAATATAATGATTGCTTTGACTTTAATTTTGATGGTGGGACAGTAGCATGTGACCCAAGCACGTGTCTTACCGATACATCTGGATGCTCGACAATATGTGGCAATGGAGAAGCTTCTGGCAATGAAATATGTGACGGTTCTGACTTCAGGGGAAGAACATGCAGTGATTATGATACCTTCACAGGAGGAACATTAACCTGTACCAATTGTGATGTCTCCACCACTAGCTGTACACGATCAGCAACCTGCGGCGACGGAATAATTGATCCAGGAGAACAATGCGATTTTGATCCAATTACTCAAGATATTATTTTTGGTCCAGCAAATTCGTGTGATATTGTCAGCGGATACACGGGCGGAGAACTGTCATGTTACAGCCCAGGAAATGCACATCAGTGTTTGCTTGATGTCAGCAACTGTATTGGACTTCAGCCAGGAGTCTGTGGAGATGGTGTTATCAACGAGGGTGAACAATGTGATGGTACAAACCTTGATGGAATGGATTGTTCAAGCTTCGATACATTTACAACTGGTCAGCTTACCTGCACAAATGATTGTTTCATCAATACTGCAAATTGTGTTCGACCAGTTTCTTGTCACGACGGAATAATTGATCCAGGAGAGGAATGTGATTTCAACGATTATACTGGGGATCCAATTTTTGGATCAGGAACGGATTCATGCACCGATTTCGGATATGATACTGGAAATTTGATATGCACTCAAAATTGTCAAATCTCTCTTGATAACTGCGGATCATGCTCAATTGCTGCAGACGGATGTTGTACGGGAAATCAAGGAGATGGATGCGATCCTGATTGTACGCCAATTGCAGATCCAGATTGTTCATCATGTAGCACAAGCTCCGGAAATTGTTGCGTAGACAATGCTGACAGTATTTGTGATAATGATTGTCCTCCCGGAAAAGATCCCGACTGTCAATCAACCTGTCAATCAACAAACGATGGCTGCTGCAGCAATGCACTTGATGGAGAATGCGATCCGAATTGCGATGAGGGCGTTGATCCAGATTGTCCTCCATGTACAAACGCACCCGGAGATTGCTGCTGGGAGGAGCAAGATTACGTATGTGATCCAGACTGTGTTCCAGGAATTGATCCAGATTGTCACCAATGTCAAAATACTCCTGATGATTGTTGTTTACCTATTAACGATAGCATATGTGATCCAAATTGTCCTCAAGGATATGATCCCAATTGTGGAAATTGTACTCCACAAGTAGGAGATTGCTGCGATTACTCAGTCGACGGAATATGCGACCTCGATTGTCCCGGGGGACAAAATCCAGTTGATCCCGATTGCTCGAGCCACGTATGTGATATTGGGCAGACCTTGTGTAGCGACGGACAATGTTGTTCAAATTGTTATACTTGTGACGATGGTTATGCAGGATGCAACTTTAATGGGTTGTGCGAATCCGACGAAGGATGTACCTGCTCGGATTGTGGTGGAGAACAAGATTCATGTGTTGATGGTTTACTATGCGATTATTTGACGGGACAATGTGTCGATGGAACCCCTTGTCCAATCGGAACAAGACTCTGCGCGGATGGCACATGTAAGTCAGATTGTGGTGGACAAAATATCGGCTGCATAAATGTCAGCGATGGCGGAACATCGGGATGTGACCCTGGAGAATCATGTGATTGTCAGGATTGCGATGGAAAACAAGATAGCTGCGCACCCGGATTAGTGTGTGATTATGGCGCACAAATCTGCGTAAATACTCCCCAATGTCCTGTTGGAAGTCCAAATTGTCCGAGTGGTTGTCCTGTAGGAACCTTATTATGTCCTGATGGATCATGCAAATCTGATTGCAATCCGCCAATCGGATGTTTATCTGCTCCTCAAGGCACGACTGAATGTGATCCCGGAGAATCATGCGATTGTGATGATTGTTATGGGAAAAATGATACATGTGTCTACGGAGCAATTTGTCATCCTACTCTTGAAGTGTGTTACAAGCCATGTGAAGAAGGAACGTCGTTGTGCGCTGACGGTAAATGTTGCACAAACTGTGATAACTGTGGTGGCGATCTTCCATGCGTCGGAGGAATTCCCAATAGCGTTTGTGATCCCGGAGAATCATGCGCATGCCAAGATTGCGACGGACAGCAAGATAGTTGCTTAAACGGTACCCGATGTTATTTCCCTCTCAAAACATGTATCGGAGATGATTGCATCACATTGGGAGAGGATCCGGATAAGAATCCGTGTCTGTGTAATGTCATGGGTATTGTTGTAAATGGATATAATTCAGGAGTTTGCGATTCCCATAATGAATCATTTTGTTATGCAACTTCATACACTGGAGGGGCTCTCTCTGCACAATGTTGCGGAGACGATGCAGGAAATGACTCGTGGGTAGACTTTGAGAGCTCAACTACTGTTCAAGACGTCCTCGTTGCAAATACATGTATTAATGGAAAGTGGTATATCCGAAAAAATGCGACGATCACCACATATGATGTCAAAACAACAGAATAATTAGGGAATTCTTTTTATTTGCTTTACTAAATAGTTATCCTCACCTTTTTTTGAGGTAATAATCACCGTCTTTTTTTCGATAGGAGATGATTTTTTCTTTTCCTCAACAAAACTAACCACATCTTTTATTTGTTCTTTCAAGGTGAGTTCAATAGTTGACATTTCTTCCTCCCCTAATTGCTTGGGGGCCCATTGAATGTCAATACCATCACCTTCCACTCGAGGAATGACGTGCACAAAGAAGTGAGGTACTTGTTGTCCTGCAGCAATCCCATTTGCAACAAAGATATTCGTTCCTTGCACCTCTAGAGATTCAAATAAAGTGGAAGATACTTTATTCGCGTTTTCAAATACTCGTGCAACAATGTCATCGGGAACTTGCTCAAAAATAGTATGATGTGCCTTAGGGACAATAAAGGTGTGACCAATAGCAGCTCCAGAAAAATCTAAAATAGCTATACTTACATCATCTTCATAAATAACTTTAGATGGAATCCTTCCTTCAACGATTTGACATAACAAACACGGTTCGCTCATTTTCGTTTGAATAGCGACGCGATAGCATCAAGATCAACGCTGTCGTCTTTTTTTTCTTCATAGTCAGCTTCCAATTCCTTCTTTCTTGTGAATGGTTGAGTTGGTGCGTTCTCATCCTTTCTCTGCACAACTTTCCCACCTAGTTTTTCTGCCAGCTTTTTTCCTACCACCTCTAATTGATCAAGGGGTTGCTCTGTTTGGGGGATTTTAAAATTGAGGCCGTCTTTTTCTTTTCTTGGGATGATATGGATCATCATATGCTGGGCTTTCTGTCCAGCAGCGATACCATTCGCAACAATAATATTCGTTCCCTTAACATCAAATGCACGCAAAGCCGCATTAGAAAGTTTTTTTGCAACAACGAAGAGATGCCGAATCTCTTCAGGCGGAACTTGAGGGAGTATAGTGTAATGTTCTTTGGGCATCAGGAGAATATGACCTGGATTTGCAGGATTAATATCGAGAATTGCTAAGCACACTTCATCCTCATAAATTTTTTTTGAGGATACTTTTCCATCATGAATCTGACAAAAGATGCATTGCTTCTTCTGAAACTCTTTCAACTCTTCTGGAGACATATTTTTAATCTTTTCTCTCAGCTCCGTAATCTGTTCAGGAGTAAGGCGTTTATCCATAACGTATTCTATTCAAAGTATCGTATATAAACTTTCCCTTCTTTTCTTTTATGAATATTTTTAAATGATTCTGAGTTCTCTAAAATGATGGAAGAACGAACCATCATCATTGGTGGAGGTGTAGTTGGACTAAGCATCGCTTTACAATTGTCCGAAAAACACATTGGTGGAGAAATTTACCTTGTTGGAAAATACAGGATTCCTCATGATCATCAACAATCGGTTGCTAATTCAGGTGTAAATCATGCCGGGATTTATTATTCTCGCTCGAGTCAACCGTTGATGGCTGAATTATCCGTTCGGGGAAACTTCTTACTTCATCGGTTTTGTTTAGATTACGGTGTAAGATATAGCGACGGGGGAAAAATTATCGTTGGAATGGGCGAACAAGATCGACCTTATCTTGAAGAGGTTATTCGGACAGCAACAGAAAATAATGTTGAAGATGTTTGTTGGATAGGTACGAAAGAAATCAAAGAAAAAGAACCAAACGCACATGGAGAGTTTGGGTTGTGGGTCCCTTCATCCGGAGTTATTGATCCGATGCATTATGTAACTTTACTTCGTGAATTAGTTAGGAGTAAAGGTGTTGAAATCGTGGAGAACAGCGAAGTTGTGGAGATAACTCCAAAGGAGAGCAGTGTTGAAGTTTCTCTTCGATCACAAAGAACAAACACTGAATTCACTCGAGTCATCAACGCGGCTGGGCTTTATGCTGATCAAATATGGTATAACCTTCACCCCGATTGGGACAACGAAAATCCTGATTTGCCTCTTCACATAACACCTCATCGTGGGGAATCAGCTATTTTTTATTTTAGAGAGGGAACTGATCTCACTATTCAACGAAATATTTATCCAACTCCTTATGGATACGATCCTCTTACAGGAAAAATACAAAAAATTCCCTTTGATGATTATCGGAGAAGATTGGAAGAAGGAACCCTGAGAAAATTCGTCGGCGTGCATCTGACTCCGGTAATGGATCTGGATGGAAGAATTTCCGGAGCGTCGATTGGACCATTGAAATCAATTCCCGATGATGGAAACAAAGATGATTTTTGTGGAGTTCATCCTGTTAAAGACTTCAAAGATGCTGTTCGCGAAATCTTTCCAAGTATAGATTCTGCAAATGTTCAATTATACCACGCTGGAAATATGGCGGTGCTGCCGAGAAACCGAGATTGGTTTATTCAACATGATCCAATCCATCAACGTATTATTCATCTGATTGGAATTTCTTCACCTGGATTGACAGCGTCCCTTGCGATTGGAGAATACGTTTCCAACGTGATCTCTCAATTGTAATCACAATCCTTTTAAATTTTGCTACAAACTAAACCACTATGTCTACCATTATTATCGACGTCCATAAATCAGTGGAAGAAAATGCAGGATTCTATTTTGATAAAGCAAAGCATATGAAAAAAAAAGTCAAAGGAGCTCTTGTGGCACTGGAAAAGAGTAAGAAGGACCTTGAAAAATTACAAAAAGAAGTCATTGAAGAAGCAAAACCAAAACTGAGTAAATTACCGGTGAAGAGAGAATGGTATGAAAAATTTCGATGGTTCTCTACCTCAGAAGATTTTCTGGTGATCATGGGAAGAGATGCCACGACAAATGAAATTATCATTAAGAAACATACATCAGATAATGATTTAATCTTTCATACAGACATGGCCGGATCTCCTTTTGCTGTTATCAAAGCGGAAGGAAAAGAAATTGGGATTGCTTCAATAGAAGAAGCTGCGCAAGCAACTGCATCATACAGCAGAGCATGGAAACTCGGACTCTCTACATTAGACGTATTTTATGTTAAACCGGATCAGGTCACAAAAAAAGCGCGTCCAGGAGAATTTCTCCAAAAAGGATCATTCATGGTGTATGGTAAATCGACTTATTTGCGTCCAACGCTCCGCTTGGCAATTGGTACTACTGAGATTGGAAGTGTCATTGGTGGACCAGAACCCGCTATCAAAAAACACGCAAAATCATATGTTAACATTATCCAAGGAAATGAGCAACCATCAGACATTGCAAAAAAACTCCACCATAAATTCAATGCACCAATTGATGATATTCTTCGATTTCTTCCTTCAGGGGGATGCAAAATTGAATCCTGATTCTTTGCCCGTACTGAACGAACAAACACATCTTGACTTTATCTGTCATCGTTGCGGTTCCTGCTGTTCCCATATTCGGGGATTTTTAGGGGAAGATGAAAAAAAATTCTTTGAAGAATATGCCTATGGAAAGTTACCATTAGTCCAATTAATCCCTATTGAACGAACGTCATTTCCCTTATGGGATTGGGAAGCAAAACGTTTTCAGGAAGGAGCCAAAGAACTGAACATTGATTCAAAAATCATTCCTTCTCGCGGGGTCTTTGATCAAAAAGAACAACGAACCATTATTTTTACGTTTTCAATAGATTCCGATTCGTGCACGTTTCTTCACAATGGACAATGCAGAATTTATGACAAGCGGGGATTTATCTGCAAATTATTTCCTTTTCAAAAAAGCCCTTTCTTAAAAACAAAGGAATCATTCTCTATTCATTCTCTTTTTGGTGGCTGTCCATCCATCACCCACATTATTCCCCATGTTCCTAAAGAATCTGCTCAGATGGTGAGATTTCTTCATGAACATTTCGGAGAAACGTTTCTGAACGCCGTTCAGCATGATATCGTTACTGAATGGGCAAATGAGATGATGATTATGCTAATGAAGAAAAACGTCTTGAAGCCAATAATGAATTATCCGTACGATCTTTTGATGAAGAAAATTTCTTCTTCTCCTTTCATTGATCTTACTGAATTTTTAGTGGAGAAAGCTATTTATAGTCGGGAGCAGATGGATCGCATCATCTCTGATTTTGATCATGGTGTTCAAGCTCATCAAAGAATAAAAGAGGCTATTGAGGATGATTTCCACAGCTCAGATGAAGGTATTAGAAGCCAAGAGTGAAGGCTATGGCGTTTCGAGACAAATCCTTATGGAACGAGCCGGAAAAGGCGTGTTTAGCATTTTGCAAACCCTACTCGAACCAGGCATGCGTGTCCTCGTCGTTTGTTACCACGGCAATAATGGGGGAGATGGATTCGTTGCTGCACGATATATTGCACAAATCTGTTCGGTTGATGTTCTGTTTCTTGGAGATGAATCGAAAATGAGCTTTGAAACATTAGGAAATCTTCTCGCACTGAAAAAAGTATCAGATGTTCGAATAATTGTAGATGCAAAAAAAGTTAATTTTAATGATTACTCTTTTCTTATCGATGCTCTTTTTGGAACCGGAGTACGTGGTATGATTCATGACCCCCTTGGCTCTGTTATTCTTCGCTTTAATCGAGCAATGGGGTATAAGGTATCCATTGATGTCCCTTCAGGAATAGATCCAGACAGTGGAGAGCGGAAGAATGTCTTCGTTCTTCCAAATCTCCTTATAGCGATTCATGATCTTAAAAAAGGATTAGGAGCATATCGATCTATTACGAAGAGAGTGGATCTTTGGCACAAAGATGAACGACGTGATATACTTAAAAAAGAATAATCTCAAACTTCCAAAAAGAGACCCTCATTCCCATAAAGGACAGAATGGTCGTATTCTCGTCATAGGGGGATCAGAAGACTACGTTGGTGCCGTTGCCTTAGCAGGTCTCGCTGCCTTGCGCTCAGGTGCTGATTGGGTAACTATTGCTGCACCAGAAAAAACCGCATGGGCAATTTCTTGTTTAAGTCCAGACCTCATCACAAAAAAATGCAATGGATTATTTTTTTCATTAGAACATGCAGATGCCCTCATTACACTGAGTAAAGATTTTGACGTAGTAGTCATTGGAAATGGAATCGGACTTCGGGAAGAAACAAAAAAGTTTGTCGAAAAAATAACGACATCGACAGAAATTCTCAAGGTTATTGATGCTGATGCCATAAAGTCATTGACGTTGTACGAGATAAAGAACTCCATCATCACGCCAAATCTGAGAGAATTGGAGATCCTTCTTGCTCACTCGCATCTTGAGAAAAAAGATCTCCAAAAGAATTTGAAAAATAATGTTTGTCTCCTTAAAGGCCCAACAGATACGATTTTCACAAAGGGAAAAGTAGTGTACAACAAAACGGGGAATGCCGGACTGACAAAAGGGGGAACGGGAGATGTACTCGCTGGATTATGTGCTGGTTTTCTTGCACAATCAAAAGATTTATTTCAAAGCGCATGTAATGCAGCATACATTAACGGGTCGATTGGAGATATTCTTTTGAAAAAAAAGAAAGGGTTTACGTATCTTGCAAGTGATATGGTCAATGAAATTGAACACCTGTTGGCTGGATTAAAGAGATAACTTTATATACTATTTATTCAAATATTCTTAGAGATAATAAAAAAATTATCTTTATTAATAGTATATTTAATAGTATCTAAATAGTATCTATGGTCAAAATACAAAAATTGCCGTCGGGACAGCTGGTCATAACTATTCCTAAGGTAATCGCAGAATACGAAGGCCTCAAGAAAGGAATGAAGTTAGAATTTAAGAAACATAAGAATGGATTTCTGTTAGAGGTCAAGGGCTGATGGAAGATATCTTTTTTGCGATCGGCATCATGGTCATTATTGCGACTCTTTTTTCCTATCTTGCACGGATAGTCAAACAACCGATGATCCCTGCTTATATTGTTGCAGGAATTATTTTAGGTCCTGTTTTAGGAATTATAATTAATTCTTCAATCATTCGTACTCTTTCTGAAATCGGCATCGCATTCCTGCTGTTCATCACAGGGTTAGAGTTGGATCTTCGAAAATTAAAAGAAGTTGGCGTCGTCTCTTCCTTCGGTGGATTAATCCAAGTTATTTCAGTGTTTGCCTTTACCTTTCTCATCGCTGTGATGATGAGATTTACTACAATAGAGGCAATTTATCTCGGCATCATCATTGCCTTAAGCTCAACAATGGTCGTTGTAAAAATTCTCTCGGATAAACAATCAATTGATACTCTTCATGGAAAAATAACAATAGGAATATTAATCATGCAAGACATTATTGCGATCGTCGCACTTTCCCTCCTCAAATCTATGGAATCTTTTTCTTTATTCTTCCTAGTTATTTCCCTGATCAAGGCGTTACTCCTCATCGGCTTCATTTTTCTCCTCGCTCGTTTTATTGTTTCACCGTTATTCAAAACCGCTGCGAAAAATCAGGAATTACTGTTCTTGCTTGCTATTACGTTTCTTTTTTTCTCCTCTCTTCTTTTCCAACATATTGGAGACATCATGGTTGGTCTTTTCTCATTATTTAATGTTCCTCTCTCTTCTCAAATGAGTCAATCGTTAGGAATGGGATTCTCTATTGCAATAGGGGCATTTGCCGCTG
Organism: Candidatus Woesearchaeota archaeon; assembly: GCA_023255615.1. Classification (GTDB taxonomy): domain Archaea; phylum Nanobdellota; class Nanobdellia; order Woesearchaeales; family JACQSR01; genus JACQSR01. The sequence continues at coordinate 4,703 of JAHFLI010000004.1, read as the reverse complement.
GAGTAGGAATGGCAAACCTCCCGTTTACGTTCCAGATTATTGGTCAGATTAAGCCTCTCCGCGATTTTTTCTCGACAATATTTTTTGTGAGTTTAGGATTAGAACTCACATCAGCTTCGCTCAACTCTCTCGTTGGGCCGTTATTGGTTTTCTTTATTCTTGTTGTTCTCTTAAAACCCCTTATTATTTTTGGTTTAACTGTTTTTTTTGGATATACCAAGAAAACCGCATTCTTTACAGGGCTGTCGCTCGGCCAAGTGTCAGAGTTCTCGCTTATCTTGGTCGCTCAAGGAATCCTTCTTGGCTATATTCCTCAACAAATTTTGACTATTACTATTCTTCTTGCGATCCTCTCCATTATATTCACGTCTTATATTGTGAACTATGATGTTCCATTCTATCTTGCAATTTCTCCACGCATCAAATCATTCGATACCCTTGCAGAACATACTGCAAACTTGGAATATATTCCGAAACGTCGACGTTATGAAGTCATCATTTGCGGGTATAGTCGAATTGGCTTTTCCATTGAGAAAAAACTCAGAGAGCTGAGAAAAAAGATTCTTATTATTGACTTTAATCCAGATATTATTAGAAAATTGATGAAAGAGAAGATTCCCTGCATGTTTGGTGATGTCGGTAATGGAGAAGTATTGCAGCGACTTGATTTTTCACATGCAAATATTATTATATCGACGGTTCCTACGTTAGTCGATAATGAGGTTCTTATTGAAAGAGCAAAACGGAACAATAAAGACATTACCGTTATTGTCACCGCAAATCAAATTGATGAAGCGCTCAAGTTGTACGAAAGAGGAGCAGATTATGTTATTTTGCCTCATTTCCTTGGCGGAAAACATGTCTCCATGATGATCGAAGATTATCATTCAAATCTAAAAAAACTGTTTCATCTCAAAATTGCCCACATAGAGGAATTAAAAGAACGAAAATCTCTTGGGCATGAGCATCCACTTACATGAATCCAATAAAAAAATTGCGATCACAAGGAAAATCTCTTGAGCCAAGCCTCAGAATAGGGAAGAACGGTTTAAGTGAAGGAATGATAAGGGAAATCGAAGAACAACTGACGAAGAAAGAGATGATAAAAATAAAATTTCTCGGATCATTTGCAAAAAACCAGAACAAAAGAGAGCGTGCAAAAACTCTTGCAGATTCAGTCAATGCTTTTGTTGTCGAATCGGTTGGCAACACGATCGTCCTTCAGAAAAGAAAAATCTATAAATAGATTGTACATTTAATACTTTTAAAAAAGAGGAACCATGGAACCTGTTGATATTGAAAAATACGGTTTTAAACCGGAAAAAGATGAGGAAACGAGGAATGGCCCGTTTGTGCCCACAGGATATCCCAAACCATTAGTACGTTATAAGCTGTATGTTGAGGGCTTTAATATTTCCGTGGAGGAACCATATTTTTGGGTTCTCGACTATCTCCGTTATTTTCACGGGTACCCCTATATTGATAAGATAACTGATGTCTTTGCTGCAGCGGAGAATTCTGCTTTTTTTGGTGCAGCTCAGCAACGATTGGGATTACAACAGGATAAGGTCTCTCAATTTCTTGCAACTATTGGAAAAATGATTAAAGAGATTTTTCAGCTTGTTCGCGAGCTACGAATCCTTGATGAACGTCTAGGCTATTACTCCGATTCCTATTCAAATAGCAAAAGTAGGGAATCGGCAGAAATTACCCTCAAAGGTATCTGGATTGATATGGTTGAACAGGGTGCAAAAAATCCAGCATCAGTCTACGGAATGGCTCGGGAAGTTCAATTTACAACATTACCCGATTTATTTTTCTCAACTCACCCTTTGCGTCAAGAAGATGTGGATGAAGTCGTTGAGAGAGAAAGAGGACAGTTCAATAGAAAAGTACGAGAGGTATTGAAGAGAAAACTTCGCGCGTATCTAGCGTGGAAAGAGCATACCTATGAAGAAATGAAAAGCAGACGCACATTCACGTTGAAATATTTGAGACAACATTATGAAATTATTAAAATGTATATGGTATGGGCAAAGCCGTATCTCAAAAATATTCAGCGATTAACATTAGATCAGAATAAAGTTGATACTGCTGATTTGATTGTTGCCTTTGAAACATCCATGATCGAGATCGAAGTTCTTGCTCGAAAACCGATGAAAGATACGGGAATCAACCAAGTCATTCTCTTGCATTTCCTTTATAGAACACGACCAGAAATGAATTATTCCCAGGAATATAACCGAGGTCCGATTCATGTGGGAAGGGTGATGATGGATTTCCGCGCCTACGTGTGGAGCGATGAAGAACTTAAAAAATATAAATCGTTACGAGATGAAGAAGAATTCAGATTGCTGGAGGTTATCGATAGTTCTATTAAGGCTGCCATGGACGCCATGGGCGACGAATTAATGAAATATCTCAAGGAAGCGGGAGAAGATGTTGGTACGTTAGCGCCAAAAGTAGTTCCTCCAAAATACATGGGGCCAGTAACTTCGATATTGCAGGGATGGAGAAGAACGTTTACTAATCCAAAAAAACACGGAAGCAATCTTAAACCTGATAAAAACAAAGCATGGAAGCAAGAATTAGCGAGAAAAGAAGGAGACGGATTAATAAGAAAGTCTATTTGGAATACCTATCATCATTTTAAAAAACACCATGGTATGTTAAACTGGGGTAGATAAAATGCAATTTTATGGATTTCATCCAATGGCAGATGTGTATAGTGCCATGGATTCCGAATCATATGGAAGAAGTGCCCCCAATGCACCAATTGATGTTCATTCTGATCCCAGTAAAGATTTTTCAGATTCTGGTTTTGGCATTAAAGATATTGGAATGTCGGTTCCGATGGGCATTGCTGCAGCAAATGTTGCAGGAGTTTATTCTAAAATTAGAATGGGGGTTGGCTCAATAGAAATTGGATTTCCTGGTGCATTTACTTCTCAGCGTGGAGCGCATACTCCGGGAGTGTATGGTCATGATCAACGTCAGGCATTGCGAGAATTAGGAGCAATAAACGAAGTTAACTTTACTACTCATGCAGCGTATAGCATTATGGGATTAATGGGGAGAGATCAGCGAGGAAACTTTTCAATAACTGGTGCAAAAATTGACAAAGATGAAATTGCGAGAGCCATTGATTTTGCAGGAGATGTTGCAGGTTCCGGATCTGTTGTCATGCATACGGGAGAGTTTGAAAGACCAATAACTGATCTTGTCATTGATGATCATACAGGGAAGAATAACCGTGCAGTTGATCCAAACACAGGAAATTTGATGTTTAAGAGAAGACATTCAGAAGCATATGATGCCTATTTTATTCTTCTCGATGACAGAAATTCTCAGGTAATGGAAACGGTCCAGAAAGATAGAATGGTTTCCTTTCCAAAATTTAAAAAATCAGATAAAGAGTATGAGGGGGTTGACATTGATGGGAATAAAGTCCATGTTCAGAAGGGAGATTATGTTGATTATGGGGGGAAATTAATTCCTTTTAAGTACAGATATCATCCGACAAAAGGACCAGTTCCTGAATTTAACAAAGACACCGGCCGTTTCGAAGTTCAATATTTAACGTTTGATGATTTTAAGGAAATGGCAGATGAAGAAAATCGATGGTTCAAAGAAGTTCATGGGAAAGAACCAGATTATTATGATAAAAGATACCCTGAAGAATCATTTCTTCATGCAACTCTCTTAACAAATGAAGCTCACTCTCGAGGTTGGGCGCTCCAGTATGCCCGTGATGGAGAAGAGCTCATCGATCAAGTGGCTAAATTGGAAAAAGCATATGAATTTTACAAAGATCTGGAAAAAAAGACCCCGAAAGAAGAGTTGTGGCAATTAATGAAATCAGATGCAGCAATGAGAAGAACATTAGGAGATTCTTTCCTTCCTCCTGAAAACAAATTACCTTCTGAGTGGTTAGATGAATCTATTCGAACGACAAAAAGAAATCTTGAATTTGCACGACAGGCATCAACATCTCAAGAACAGCAAGCCAATGATACTGCAGAAACTCGGGCGCATTTAGTGACCCCTATAAAAAGATTAGAACGTCACCCAACGAGGTTTTATGCGGAACTTGGAATTCGGGCAATGGAAAGAACAAAAGATCCCGAAAAACCAATTTATTTGACGGTGGAAAATCTTTTCCCAGAACGATTTGGCGGTCATCCAGAGGAATTAGTGTGGCTGATCAAAAAATCACGAGAAAAAATGGTTGATTTTTTAACTGAGAAATATGATCCCTATGGGTTTGGGCCATCATTGGAAGGAAAACGAACGAGGGAATTATTACAACAAGGATACAAAAAAAATCTGAACCCATTCTACCGAGAAGGAATGACGAAAGAAGAAGCAGCAAAGCTTGCAGAAAAACATATAGGGGTCACTCTTGATACCGGCCATCTAAATCTGTGGAGAAAATACTGGGAGCCACAGCCGGGAAAATCTTTGGAAGAAAATGACGAAGCGTTTAACAAATGGTACTTAGATCAAGTTGAAAAATTGGCAAAATCTGGGATGATCAAAAACATGCATTTAGTTGACAATTTTGGTTTTCAAGATGATCATCTTTCACCGGGACAAGGAAATACCCCTGTCAAAGAAGTATTGAAAATCATCAAGAAGTATGGGTACGATAAAGTTCTCACCGTTGAGCCCGGAGCTGATGCATCCACCGATGTTTCCGATTT
>JAHFLI010000165.1 GCA_023255615.1 Candidatus Woesearchaeota archaeon | reverse complement strand
TTCCTATTTTGAGGAAAGAAAAATCGAGAGAAATGTATCTCCACGTAAATGAGAGCACTCCACACATCACAAAGAAATAACTTAGGATGGTTGCAAGGGCTGCTCCCCGCAAAGAATACGTCGGTATCAACACCACGTTGAGAACAATGTTTACCAATGCTCCAAGAATGAATACGTAGCCAACAATAGCAGTTCGTTCCCGTAACAACATTGTTTGCAAATAAATTTGGGAGGAAACGGCAAAGAGTGGATAGAGCAGAAGTATTGAAATAATGGACACTGAGGGAATATATGAAATGCCAGAAACCATCATAATAATCTCTTGTTTGAGCATAAAAATCCCCAACGAGGCAGGAATAAGCATCATAAGGGAATATTTCAGAGAAGCGTTCAATAAGGGAGAAGTTTCCCCCTTATTTTGATATTTTGTTGCGATATACGGAAACAGTACTTCCGACACCGCAATGCTGAACGTAAAAATAACCGAGACTAATGCATAGGCAAGAGTGTAATACCCTACTACCTCAGGGCCTTTGTAATAGGAAAGCATAAATCGGTCTGAAACGATAATGATCCACGATCCGACCAGCGAAGGAAGGAGAGGAATTCCAAAATGAAGTCCGGATTTGACAAAGCGCAAAGAAAAATATTTCTCTTTCAAAAAAGAAAGAATTTCTTTTCGTGCTGAGAATAGGCAGATGCCCGAACTGATCATTTTTCCAATAAACCAAGTCAGTACAACGAGTGCTAACGATAATTTATTTGTATAAAGATAGAATCCCAGAAGCAGAAGGATCCAGACTCCTTTGTCGATCATTGCGAGAATATTCTGAATTTCAATCTTTTTTTGTGCATTGAGATATGCGCTAAACACACGAAAAAATACCCCCAGAAGAACCATGAGGAGAATGATATGGAATGATGAGAGATACGGCGATATGTTGAGGAGCTGTGCAATGAGGTTGTTCAGTGGGGAAAGCACAAAAAACGCGAGAAGAATAGGGATTATTACCCACAAAAAGAATGCGATAGAGTAAAATGCGTTGCGTCTTTTTTGAGCATCTAAACCGGAGAGTTTAGCAATAATATAGGGTGAAAATCCCAAGTCGAGAACAACAACTGCCGTTGAAAGAAATGCGGATAACAACGAATAGACACCGTATTCTTGCACGCTTAAACTTCGTGTTAATACCAGAATGAGCAATGGTCCGAGAAGAACGCTCAGGAGAATATTTGCGTACGAAAATCCAAGCTGAATTGATATTCTCTTATACGACATTAGACGACCTTGAGGAAAACTCCCCCATCAATTTGTTTGATCGGGACAAATAATCCAGAATCAATCATTTCATTAAGGCGCGGATTGATTAACGCAGTCTCATTTTTGTCAATACGAGCAATATACTTATATGTTAGTCCATCCATAATGGCATACTCATATCCTTGGTCTTTTAGCCATCGATGTATTTCCGTTGCATTCGTTTTCAATAATGACCATCGTTGTTGGGCAATATCTGGACACCACCAGCAGCTATATCCATCAAGGCCTAACACAAAATCATCTTTACCCGAAAAGGCAAATATGTGGGTATTTTTTGGCAGGCTCAAGAGAAAATTTGAGTATCCATTATAGTCGACCAGCAGTTGATTATTATCAGTCCATCCAATTCCTGGAGGCCATTCTGCGGTATTTGCCGTATATTTCTGAATGAACGACGTAAAAAATATTCCAGTGAACATTATTAGGAGAGTAAGGATAATTGGAATTTTCAATTGATGTAATCGATCACTGATCCATTCAATACCGATGACGGAAATCAGAGAAACAGCTAACGCGAAGACCATCCAAAATCGGAAGGCAAAGAATTGAATCGGCAGTGCGGCGCTTTCAACACCGAGAAATGCGAAGAGTAACCAGAAGAGTAACAGTAACGTTTTGAATCTTTTCTCCGCAACATCTTTTTTTAAGAAAGAGAATGCAATGAGGAATGAAATAATCAGCATCCCTGAAAGAACAATACCGATTCCTATGGGGTTATTAATCATATTTTGATCGTGTGCAACGATGAAATCTGATAAGGTATAAATTCTGTCAGCAGTTCCTCCCCAATTGAAGAGTTTACTTTGGGTTTGCGTTACCCGATCAATCTTTCCAGGATCATCGAGAATCCCATTCCAGGCGTGCGGAGATTGAAGATGAAGAGGTGATCCATGAATAATCAGCATAGGAATCCACCAGAGCAAAGAAAGGACAACCCCAATGACCATTGCATAAAAAATAGGTGTATCAATTTTTCGTTCAGTGAGTGATTTAACGAACCAATACATTCCAATCATCACAACACCGATCAATGCGAGCGATGGCTGGGTAACGAGCATTGAGGCAATAAGAAGTCCTGTGATCCAATACCATTTTTTGTCTTCTCTTATTTGTTCAATCGAATACAATGCCACCAAAAAAACTGGCATCGTAAGCGCAATAGCCCAAATAAAATGACTCATATAGGCAGGAATCATTGCCAAACTAAGAGTTGCAATCAATGCACTTTTTTTAGATCCAAAGAATTCCTTGGCAAAGAAAAAGAAAAAAAGCAATGATAAGGAAATAATCAACGCATTAAAAAATTTCATTGTCCAATTCAATGAAGAGGATGTTTGATGTAAGATTCCTAGTAAACCCGTATATCCTGGAGGGTAAGGATCAAGATACTTTATTCCAATGTCTCGGGATCAGTGCGGTCATATAATGTTTTTTCACTGCTGACATATTTTATGGCAATGGCGTGACTCCAAGGATCATCATCTTCTAAGTAAGGA
>JAHFLI010000164.1 GCA_023255615.1 Candidatus Woesearchaeota archaeon | reverse complement strand
CGCAACAATGAGGCCTTGATTATTCATCATGGCAGCCATTTGTGTTGTTTTTGAACCGGGAGCAGCGGCAATGTCCAGAACTATATCTCCTTCATTTGGATGAAGAACAATCGCGGGAATCATACTTGCAGCCTCTTGAACATAGATCAAACCAAGACAGTGTTCTAACGTATTCCCAATATCTCTCCTGCCCTCTTTATGACGAATCCAAAACCCTTCTTTGCACCAAGGAATCGGGGTGAGATACCACTTTTTCTCGAGAGATACTTTCACTGAATCAATCGAAGCTTTCAGCGTATTTATCCTGATAGATTTTGGAAGAAAACTCAGAGAATATTTTTTGAAGACTTCAAAATCCGTAAGCGATGAATATTTCTTCACAAACTCAGGTTTAAACGTGAGCGTATCGCGATTGGGAAAGGGCTCAAGTTCGTGCTGTTTAAATGGAGTAGTAATCATTCTTACGACCAAGTTCTCTTACGGAATCATTTTACTCATATACGGACCCTCACTGGCGTAGCCCAACTTACGATAATAGCCACGGACACCGACTCCCGCTATGACCAGCAGTTTATTTCGATTAAAATCTTTTGCAATCTGTTCCGCTTTCTGCATAAGCAATTTTCCTAACCCACGATGCTGAGCAATTAACTCTCCCTGAGAACCCTCTGAAATTAAAGATGAATCATTGATTGACTGAGCAAGACCATAGACGTGAAGCTCGCGAATGATTGCCGAAGAATCAGTGAATTCCTGACGACGTGGTTGCGAGGGAAAACGCATTCGCACAAAACCATACAATACATTTCCATCTTCTGCCGAAATAAAAAACTCATCACCTCCCGACGCTTTATAATGCGTTACTTTCACTCCAATTTCTTGATCGGCATGATGCATGAGACGACCAGATTCCCTGCAGCGAATACATTTACACACAATTCCTTTTTTCTTCATGACCTCATCCAGCACCTGACGGAGATTCGTTTGATCAACACCTGCACGCGTCATGTAGGTTGGAATATCACGCTGTACACGCATAATCCTGCAATATTCGGGAATTGACCTCTTGAATTCTGAGATCATGTCCGCTGCTTCCACAGTCGTCATTGGAATAAATTTTCCTGCCTTCCATAACGAAAATAATCCCGACTCTCTGACCACCATACACGGATAGATCTTCAGCATATCCGGACGATAACGCTCGTCCTCAAACAACAATTTTAATCCTGCAAGATCCTCTTCTCGTGATACAAACGGAAGACCGGGCATCATATGAAAATTCAATTTGAAGCCGAGATCCTTCAGGATGCGAATGGAATCAATGTTGTCTTGGGCAGTGTGAGCACGTCCAATTTTTATGAGAACATCATTGTACACTGACTGAATTCCCAACTCGACACGCGTGCAGCCATACCTGAGCATTTCAAGACCGTGCAAGAGTTTGCCGTTATCTGATCGCGTTTCTATAGTCAAACCGATACATTTGATTGCACTTGAGAAATCGTTATATTCTTGTTCAGCCTCAATTGTTGCAATCGTATTCATTTTGACGGACATCAATTTATGATGGATTCTCGTTGCTCTTTCCTCATCGTTGATGCTTCCCGGTAACTCGAAAAATGTTTTGAACGCTTCCTGTTTGAAATTTTTTCCGTCGTAAAAAAGTCTTGAGAAATCGTTCAAGGCCTTGAATACGTTTTTGATAAAATTGTCCTTGTACCTTTTTTGAAAACTGGGAAAGGTTCCTCCCATGATGATGATGTCTACTTTATCGAAATTATGTCCTTGGACTGCATACTGTTCAAGACGATTCATGACTTGCAAATAGGGGTCAAAAAAATTACGGGTAGCCCGTCTCACCGCTGGCTCTGGACCGGTGTAACTTTGCGGAACACCTTGGACTGTTTTTGATGGACAATAGAGGCAGGCACCATGGGGACAACGAAAAGGATAACTCATGATCGCGATCGGCGCAACCCCACTCAACGTTCTTGTTGGTTTTGAAAGAAGTTTTGTCTTGAGGAAGGCAAGATCTTCTTGCTTGGCATGAGTAATAAGATCGATTTCAGTGGGAATGTTTGCAACATGATGTCGCTTGCAAAGCACTGTTTTCAGATGCTGGATTTGCTGTTTTGTGAGCGGGCGACTCTTGAGCTCTTGCACAAAATCGACGAAGTATGCTTCAGGAATCATACGCTGACGGGGGATAGAAGGGCATTTAAAGATATGCTAATCCCGTTTCGATTTCTTTTTCTTACCCTGCTGAGAAACAGACTGATCCGTTAATTCACCGGCAGAGATTTGTTTTGTAAGTTTTTGTGTCTCAAGAATTACTTTCAATCGAGCATTTTCTTGCGCAATGTCAATCACTCGCTGGTGATTGTCCGCAAATTTATTTGATAAGTCAACAATCTGAGAAACCAGACGTTCTTTTGTTTCATCATGTTTTTCATGAATGACACTCATTTCTTCCTCTTTTTGTTTGACGTGATTCCTTAACGTAGAGAGCTCTTCCTGCACTCGATCAATCTCCTCTTTTTGTGAAGAAATGATCTTTTCTCTCAACAAGTATGATTGTGGTTTTAACCATTCAAGCCAAGTCATGAATCACCTCAATTGCAAGGACACTTTTTCTTTGTTTCTGGGATATTTTGTATATAAATGTGTCGAAATAGTGTGCGTCTCGCTATCAAAACTAAATATCCCCCTCGGCAATGCCTCTTTTTCGATCGACCAATTTCCTTAGTTCCTCAACCCCAAAAACGGAAAGAGAGACTGCCATGCAGATAAGCCATTCACCCCCCGAAAGAGGACGGGTTGAAA
>JAHFLI010000163.1 GCA_023255615.1 Candidatus Woesearchaeota archaeon | reverse complement strand
AAACATTAAAGCTCTTGAAGTTCTTACATTATTGAAGGAGAGTAAACCTGCTGCACGAATATTAGTGAAAGAAAGCGACAAGGAAAAGATAAGAGTTTTTTTAGAACAGAAGGGATTAATTACTCGTACATCGGATTTTAAATTATTAAAAACAGATGACATGCCGTATTCAGATAGTGGAATAAAAATTGAGGTAGATGATAAAAGGGAGGGCTATGTTGTTTTTTATGTAGCAAAGAAAGAAGAATTGTGCGAGAACATAAAAAATATTGAAGAAAAGAACAACCATTATGAATTAGGCATTGCTTTAGGATATCCTCAATGCTGCGCACTATTTTTTCAGAAAACTTTTGGAAAAGAGACGGATCTTACTCTTCAAACACTGAAAAATTCTGAAGGATTTATTTTTGATTTTCATAACAATATTGCTTTACGGCATTTTGATCTCTCGCTCTTGTTCCATTTTCCGTGCTCGTTTGAATGCAAAGAATCCATTAAGCACGCAGTGAAACATCTCGACTTATTACAAGAAGATGATTGTGAGAAAGCAGTGATTACTGAAGGAATGCTGAAAGGTGCAGTTCTTTATTCGTCTTCTAATGTGATTCTTTTACGAAAATCTCGAATAGAAGATCAAAAAATATATTATGATGGATTAATGGCCATTCAGCGAAATGATGTATATCAACAATTGAAGAACGAAGAGTCCATTCTCGTCCATTCCAATACCTCATTCCAAGTGAATACTGTCAATTTTTCTTATGGAGTCATGTATTTTATATAAATTTGTCGATTATTTTATTCCAAAAGTTCCATGATACGGGTGATTTTTTGTTATTTAGAATACACACTGACCATGTAATCATTCACAAAGAATTCATTTACTTTTTTTAATTTCGTTGGATGAAAATGAGGTCCAAAGACAACAAGTTTGCCATTGAGTTCGGACACTAATTTCTCTTCCAGATTATCCCGATGAAGGGGCTTGTCTGGGTTGAGAAATACGACATCATACTCATGCAAGGCATGATTGTTGAAATCATCATTGATGAATGAAACATTGTTTATCCCTAACTTCTTTGTAAATTCCGTCGCTGCATTATGAAGCTCCTTATCCCATTCAATACCTACAGCATGCTTGGCAAAAAGAGAAGCAAGAAGAACGGCTTTTCCATCTCCACTTCCTAAGTCAACAAATTTTTTGTGAGTTCCAATTTTAGAAAAGAGCTCATAAAGAGTAGGAGTGTCTGCTGCATTCCAGAATCCTTTTCCTGTATCTTTGAAAGGAAGTTTTCCTCTTTTTAGAAGAGAGCGATAAAATTGATCATAACTTTCTTTTATCGCTTGAAATTTTTCGTGCATGCAAAGAGAATTGCCTATAATTCTATTTAAATCTATTTGATTCCATATTCCTTGAGTCTCGTAATCGCTCTTGATCCTACCGTGTCTAAATTAATTTCATCAAGTGTCTTGTAGGTATTTTTTTGAAACGCTAAATCAAGTTTGATATCATCACGGGGCGCGAATCCGGCTATTTGTCTATAGCCTTCGAGATTAATACTAGGCGCGTAACTGACGACATCAAAATCGGCTACCGGTGGAACATTCTGAACTGCACCATCAATACCTGATTCAGTCTCAAAAAGATGAGTAATGTCAACAGGGGTGATCGGAGGTACATCTACCTCGATCTTTGAATTCTTGATCTCCTCTTGAGATCGTTTGATGAGGGAAGAGATCTCTTCTGCTTCCTTTTTTTCCTTTTCCTCGAGCTCCTTCAATTTTTTTAACCGCTCTTCGGGTTTTAATTTAAGGAGTTCTTCTTTATCAAAGTCTGCCATATCCCTTTTGTAGAACGTCTCAAATTATAAAATTTTAGGTTTTTATGGCAGCGGCAAGCATGTTGTCAAGCCCAGAAAGGGTTAATGCAGTTGCCAGACAGGCATTTTCTGCATTTCGAAGCGTGTCTGCAAAGGTTACGATAAGAGCATCTCCTTTTTTTAGCGCAAACTCTTTTTCGAGAGATGAGAAATTGGCATTGAGATAATACGTGATGGATAATCTTTGGTCAAATGTTAATATAAGGGCTCCTTCGGCACCATGACGGACCGCAATGTCTCTCACTTTGTAGTCTGGCATAAAGTGCTTGATTGTCTTAACAATACATCCTTTCTCCTTGTATTTAGGGAAGATATCCATATGAATTGTTTTTGGTATTTCAATATCTTTTCTCATGAGAAGCACCATTGACCTTCCTTTTTGACTCAGCAGATGGCCTTTTTGAGAAGATTGGAGTAATTTATTTTTTTTTAGTATGTCGAGAATGGAGCGGATTGTTCCTTCTCCCAACTCTAATTCATGAGAAAGTTCCGATCTACTTCGTTGAACATCGAGATAAAAAAGGGCTCGAATAACATCATATCGTGAGAAATTTGATATATTGCCAACCATACCATAAATAAAAATAGAAAAGTTTTTATACTTTCTGTTGGATATAATATCCAATAAGAGGGTGGTTTATATACATAAAAAAGAGGGTACGATAGCAGAGAAGATAGAAGAAGAGCTACGACGTCTTCAAAAAAAGAAGAATAAGAAAAAAGAAGATAGCGTTTCAAAAGAAAGTAGTGAATTGGACTCTGAAGGGAAAAGAGATCATTCTAACGAAAAGATTATTGCTGAGATCGTTGCAAAGTTAGCCAAGAAGAAAGGAAGTAAGCTCGAGGAAGAAGTTGGAGAAATAAAAGAGAGTGATATTTTCAGGATGCTTTCAACTATGGTTGAGTATCTTGATAAGATTGATGATAAGGAAGGATTTATTGCGAATTTATATG
>JAHFLI010000162.1 GCA_023255615.1 Candidatus Woesearchaeota archaeon | reverse complement strand
CCGTACGACCCTCGTCCCATATCGCGCACTTCATTAGAATTAAACCGAATTGCCTGACCTTTTTTCGTAATAAGCATGACTTCTTGTCCCATTGAAATGCGTTTTACATCGACAACGCTGTCTGAATTGTCTTCAGGCAAATTAATGATGCGAACACCGGTGCTGCGGGGTTTCGAGAATAATTCAAGTTTTATTTTTTTTACTTGCCCTTTTCGTGTTGCCATAAAAAGAAAGTTTTTAAAATCTTTCACCGCAATAACATTCGCAATTTTATCGTCGCGTAAATTGAGAAGGTTGACAAGCGCCTGTCCTTTTCCTTGACGTTGCGTTTCAGGTACTTCATATGCCTTAAGCCAAAAAACACGCCCCCGTTCACTAAATAAAAGCAAATAGTCATGAGTCGAACAGCTAATTAGTTGTTTGACAAAATCTTCACTTGTCAGTTCAGTACCGATAACTCCTTTTCCACCCCGACGCTGTTCATTATATGCTTTAAAGGGCATGCGCTTAATATATCCTTTCTGCGTGATCGTAATAACCACATCTTTTTTTTGCACAAGATCTTTTTCTTGAATTTCCTTGATTGATTTTATAATTGTGCTGCGACGCTCATCTCCATACGATTTTTTTAATTCATTAAGTTCCTTTTTGATGATTTTATAAATTTCTTTTTCATCAGCAAGAATCTTTTTGAGTTCACTGATAAGCTCAGTTAATTCCTTATGTTCATTATTGAGTTTTTCGCGTTCAAGGGCAGTTAATTGGCGTAAAGTTATTTCAAGTATCGCATCTGCCTGAATTTTTGTCAAATCAAATTTTTTCTGTAATGCTTCGCTTGCCTCAACACCGCTCGGACTTTTTTTAATGGTAGTTATGACATCGTCAAGATTTTTTAATGCAATAAGTAATCCCTCAACAATGTGCAAACGTTCTTCCGCCTTTTTCAAATCATACGTTATACGTTTACGAATAATTGCCCGACGATAGGTAATATACGATTCAAGCATGCGTTTAAGCGTAAACGTTTTCGGAATTCCTGCTTGCAATGCAACAAGCACCGCATCAAAGCGTGACTGCAGTTTTGTTGCCTTATACAACATATTAATGGTAAATTGCGGGTTAACTCCTTTTCTGAGTTCAATAACTATGCGAATCTCTCCTTTAGCGCTTTCGTCGCGAATATCACTCACATCAGGAAGTTTTTTTTCACCAACAAGATCTGCAATCTGAGTAATGAGGTCTGCTTTATTTACCTGGTAGGGAATTTCAGTAATAACTATTTGATCGCGCTCTTTTTTGTTTTCAACTTTTACTTTTCCCCGCACAATAAAGCCTGCCCTCCCTTGCTCGTACAGTTCTTTAAGTGATTCGCTCACAATTTGTCCGCCAGTGGGAAAATCAGGTCCTTTAATGATCCCCATCAGTTCTTCGAGAGTAATTGCGGGATTATCAATAAGAGTAATGAGAGCGTCACATACCTCGATAAGATTATGAGGAGGAATGTTTGTAGTCATACCAACCGCAATTCCGCTTGATCCATTAATAAGAAGATTCGGCAGTTTTCCGGGCATTACGGTTGGCTCCTGCAACGAATTATCAAAATTAGGAACAAATTCAACGGTTTCTTTATCAATATCTTGCAATAGTTCAGTTGAAATTTTTTCAAGTTTTGCTTCAGTATAACGCTGAGCACCGGCACTATCGCCGTCAATAGAACCAAAGTTTCCTTGGCCTAAAATAAGGGGGTAACGAAGAGAAAAATCCTGTGCCATTCGGACAAGCGCGTCGTAAATAGCCATATCGCCATGAGGATGAAATTGTCCCATAACTGTTCCAACAATACGGGCGCATTTTTTTGTCATTCCTTTTTCTAACCCCATGAGTTTCATCGCATACAAAATACGTCTATGAACCGGCTTGAGTCCATCTTCAATACTGGGTAACGCACGCGCCATAATGACGCTCATGGCATAGTTGATATACGCACGTTTCATTTCAGAGGAAATCTCGATGCTTATTTCCCGATTTTCATCTAAGTCTTTGAGGTTTACACTTTCTTTTTCAAGATGTTCTATTTCACTTTCATCGGTGCCGTTCTCAGTTGGAGAGTCTTCATCTGTATCAATGGTATCGTCATCTGCCATAACTAAATATCAATATCTGCAATATTCGCATTTAATTCAATAAACTTTCGGCGCGGACCAACCGCGTCACCCATAAGCATAGAGAATGTTTCGTCAGCTAAGACTGCATCTTCAACACTAACTTTTTTTAAGATACGCTTTTCCGGGTCCATCGTTGTATCCCATAACTGTTGAGGATTCATTTCAGACAGCCCTTTGAAACGCGTCACATCTGCTTTTCCGCCAACGTGCTCCAATGTTTTTTTAAGTTCTTCCTCTGTATAGACATAATAATCTTTTTTCTTGCGAATTCTAAATAAAGGGGGCAGCGCAACAAATACATGTCCTGATTCAATGAGTTGGGGCATGTATCGGAAAAAAAACGTCAGCATCAGTGTCGTAATATGCTCGCCATCAACGTCTGCATCACTGAGGATAATAATCTTGTTATAACGCAGTTTACTCATGTCAAAATTTTCTTTAATACCCGTGCCTATAGCAGTAATGAGATTGATTAGTCCTTCATAACTTAATGCTTTGGTTGGAGACGATTTCTCCACATTAAGCAGTTTTCCTTTCATCGGCAGTATTGCTTGAAATTCTTTGTCGTGACCCATTTTTGCACTACCGCCAGCGCTGTCTCCCTCAACAATGTAGAGCTCGGTTCGCTCAATTTTTTTACTCGAGCAGTCCGCAAGTTTTCCCGGCAGTCCACTCAGACCCGTAATG
>JAHFLI010000161.1 GCA_023255615.1 Candidatus Woesearchaeota archaeon | reverse complement strand
TAACAAGAAAATCAAATCTGCTGATAAATCATACGCGAAAAAAAAAGATTACCAAAAGCATGATGATGATATATCTGCATATCTATTAGAGTTCCTCGATTTAGCTAATTTAGGACTGCGTGATGTTCTAAGGGAGATTACTCTCTCTGAAGAAAGAATGCATTGGGGGCTAATAGGATCAAGGCTCGGATATACTCTTGCTGAAATTTTGCTGATTATTGAAATTGGGTTTACGTCTGAGCCAATAAAAAGAAGCCATATCCGAAAAACAATGTTCTTTGGGGAGTTTACGGACAAATGGATACAAACTGCAATCATTCTTAAGGAACTTTCCGGGTATGGGCGGCATGATACTCTCCGAATGCATGTTGCAAATCTCCTTTTTAGCGTCGCAGAAAAACATAAAGATGTGCCTGGATTTCCATTAGCCTTTGTTAAAGGACTTGGTACACAAGTAGCACACCGATAATTAATTTTTTTCGTTCTACTACATGAGATTCATATGACTTTAAAGAGTTTGAACAAAATGAAGATTATAATGAGATAAACGATGAGACGATCCTGTATATTCTTCTGGTTGGTCATGAATTTTTCAAAAAGATAACACATCTCATTTTTCTAAATTCCTTTGTACTTATCTCCAAATCTTTAAAAATAGCGTCGAGTTTTTTCCTCTATGGCAATGAGAAGTCCAATCTGTGTCATGCTTGCTCATGTTGACCATGGTAAGACGAGTATTTTAGATCGAATTAGAGGGACTGCTATTGCAGCAAAAGAAGCAGGAGGCATTACCCAAAGTATTGGTGCCTCTATTATTCCGATTTCCGTTATTCAAACGATGTGTGAGGATTTATTGCAACAATTGAAAATGAACATCACTATTCCAGGAATTTTGTTTGTTGATTCTCCCGGTCATGCTGCATTTACTAATTTGAGAAGACGAGGAGGAAATTTGGCAGATATTGCAATTCTCGTTGTTGATATTAACGACGGGTTTAAGCCACAAACTTTTGAATGTGTTGAAATTTTACGTCATTATAAAACGCCGTTTGTCATTGCTGCAAATAAAATAGATATGATCTCTGGGTGGAAATCTCATTCTGGTTCTGTTTTGCATTCCATTTCACAACAAAATCCCCAGGTTATTGCGCAGATTGAAACAAAGATGTATGAAATTGTCGGAAAGTTGTTTGAGGTTTCCCAGCTCAGTGCAGACCGCTTTGATCGTGTGTCCGATTTTACGAAAACCATTGCTATTATTCCTACATCAGCGAGAACCGGAGAAGGAATACCAGAACTCGTGATGATGTTGACGGGGTTGGCGCAGCGATTTATGGGAGATAAGTTACATGTTTCTGAGAGCGGAGCAAAAGGAACGGTGTTGGAGATTAAAGAGGAGAAAGGATTAGGCACAACGCTTGATGTGATTTTGTATGATGGAAAATTAAAAGTCAATGATACCATTATTGTTGGATCATTGGGAGAACCAATCGTAACCAAAGTGCGTGGTTTATTTGAGCCCGCGCCATTAAGCGAGATGCGCGATAAAAAAACAAAATTCAAATCAGTCAAAGAAGTATATGCGGCAATGGGTGTAAAAGTTGCTGCACCCCAATTAGAGAATGCTGTTTCTGGCATGCCGATTGTTTCTGCGTCTCAGAACGAAATTGAAACAATAAAACAAGATATTCAAAAAGAGGTTGAGGAAGTCTTAATTAATACCGATGAGAAAGGAATCATCATCAAAGCAGAAAGTTTAGGGAGCCTGGAAGCGTTACTTACTTTATTGCGCGAAAAGGGATTTACGATTGGAAAAGCATCGATAGGAAATATTTCAAAAAAAGATATTGCTGATGCTCTGTCTAATTATGATGCAGATCCATTACAGGCAGTCATTGTTGGCTTTAATGTTAAGAATGAATTGTCGGAACATGCAAAAGTGAAAGTAATATTACATGATGTCATTTACAAATTGATTGATGATCTTTTGGCGTGGAAAGAAGAACAAATCAAGAAACAACAATCAGGCGAGATAGGGATTTTAGTGAAACCGTGCAAGATCCAACTCATGAAAGGATATACCTTCCGTCAGAGCAATCCTGCGGTCTGCGGAGTTGAGATTTTGAATGGAATGTTGAAAGTAGGAACTCCGTTAATCAAAGAAGATGGATCAAAAGTGGCTGATGTCAAAAGTATCCAGCATGAGCAGGAGAATCTGAGTGAGGCGGAAAAAGGAAAACAAGTTGCTATTTCTCTGCCGGGAGTAACGATTGGTCGCGGTTTACGAGAAGGGGATATATTATATTCAGATATTCCGGAAGATGATTTTAAAAAAATGAAAGAACTGAAAAGATTGTTGACTGATGATGAAGTTATCGTGTTAAAAGAAGTTGCTCAAATTCATCGGAAGGAAAATCCAGTGTGGGGAATTTAATGCAGCAATTGAGAATACTCAATAAAAAAGAAATCAAAGAACTTCTGGATATTCTTGAACGTCAATGGAGCTTTTCTGGACATCTCGAGTATGTATTTCTAATGAACAATAGGAATAGAATTTATCTGTCGAATAAAGAAGTTTTCGATTTCGATTTTTCTTCTCTTCGCGTTGATTCTATTGGTATGTATTTCGGAGAGAGAATTCTTGACGAGATACGGGTGAGTATTGAAGGAAGTCAATTAGTCGGACCGCACTGCTCACGGGGTATTTTCGATCTTACCGATCATGAATTTCAACAATGGATTCGGGGAAAAGATATCGAGAGAATTCCGGAAGGCCATGGATTTTTTTTGGTACGGCATACTACTGATTTCATCGGTAGCGGAAAAGTTGGCAAAGAAAAATTCTATAACTTCTTGAGTAAGAGTAGAAGGATT
>JAHFLI010000049.1 GCA_023255615.1 Candidatus Woesearchaeota archaeon | reverse complement strand
AGAACGAGTACCTTTGACCTTTGAGAAAATCGATGAGAGTCTTGTCCAAATCCGATTCTTGTTGTGGGATCAGCCAAGGAAAGATCATGAGCATACGTCACCTTGATATTCTCCGGATTTGACTCCACTATTTTCACTGGGATTCCTAATCGCTCAGCAAGCATGACGTCATCTGTGCCATATACACCTTCTTCCTGTGCTTGAGAAAATACTTTTTTTGCCAAATAATATTGAAATACCTGAGGTGTTTGTGCAAGCCAAATATTCTCCCTCGGCAAAGTTGCTTTGACGCGCATATCGTTTGTTGCTTGTTTAATAGTGTCTCTCGCCTTAATCGCTGCAACCGCGACACCTTCTGTTTTTGCTGCTGCTATACATTCAACAATTGTTTTTTCAGAAACGAACGGATTTGCTCCGTTATGAATGAGAAGAATATCCTGTGGTTGCGCATGTTCAATGCTCTTGATACCAGCGTACACCGAATCTTGACGCTCTTTTCCTCCTTCAACAACTTTTTTTATTTTCTTATATCCATGCTGACAAATGAGACTTTCAATCTCATTTTTATCTTCCTTTCTTGTAGTAATAATTATTTCCTCTATTTCATTGCAGTTTTCAAAAGCATCAATAGTTCTGCAAATGAGGGGCTTACTTCCAATACGCATGAACAGTTTATTTATTTGATTTCCCATTCGTGCTCCTTTTCCCGCTGCAATTATCAGGGCGATATTCATAATAATTCCATTTCTTTTTTGACGTTCATATCAATTTCTAGAATATCATCAACGGAAGGATTCTCAATGATCTGGTGGGTTTCTATTGACCTTTTGATCAGAGGATGAATATCGGTAAACTTAATTGTACCGTCCAAAAATCTTTTTACTGCGCCTTCATTTGCAGCATTCATTACTGCAGGAAGTGTTCCTCCCCGTTTTCCCATCTGATAGGCAAGAGGCAAGCAAGGAAACTTTTCATGATCCGGGACTTCAAACGATAAGGACATTGTTGCGATATTGAGAGATTGATGAGGAGAAGGAATTCTTTCCGGATAACTCAGCGCATATTGTATAGGGAGTCTCATATCGGGAATAGCAAGTTGAGCAAGAACGCTTCCATCGCGGAATTCAACAAATGAATGAACAATGCTCTGTGGATGTACAACAACATGAATATCATCAACAGGAAGACCATACAACCAATGTGCTTCAATAATTTCAAATCCCTTATTCATGAGTGTAGCAGAATCAACAGATATTTTTTCGCCCATTTTCCAGACCGGATGTCGCAAGGCGTTTTCTTTTGTAATCGACGAGAACTGTTCATGAGGAAGATCCTTGAATGGTCCACCTGAGCAGGTTAAGGTTATTGTTTTTACATCATCGATCTTATGTCCTTTCACGCATTGAAAAACTCCAGAGTGCTCTGAATCAACAGGTAAAATCTGGACATCTTTTTTTTGTGCTTTCTCCATGATCAGTTTTCCTGCACTGACTAATGATTCTTTATTTGCGAGTGCAATTGTTTTTCCTTTTTCTATCGCATGAAGTGTTGGGACAATCCCTATGCTTCCAACAAGAGCGTTCATCACTATATCCACTTCAGATAATCCTGCAATCTTTTTTAATCCTTCAATTCCAGAATGGACGGGAATATCGACCAGAGTGCGAAGCCCATCAGCTTTTTCATGGTCAAATACCGCAACTTCATTTGGAGAAAAAAGAGCTATTTGTTGTCGTAGAAGTTCAATCTGTGAATGACAGGTTAATCCACTTATTTTGTAGCGATCAGGGTATTTCTGAACAATTTCCAATGATTGTCTGCCGATTGATCCAGTAGAGCCGAGAATAGAAATAGTTTTCACGATTGCATCATCTCATATGCAGTTTTTTCTACATGATCTGAGTCTAAACCAACTTTTTTGCGGAGAAGGGATAACGATCCGTGATCAATAAAGGTATCCGGAATACCTAATCGCTTGACTTGTGCACTTACTCCATTATCATGCAATAATTCAAGCACGCCAGAACCGAAACCACCATGCAAAGCACCCTCTTCTATCGTGATTATTTTTTTTGTTTTTTTTGCAAAAGAAAGTATAGCTTTTTTATCAAGAGGCTTTATGAATCGTGCGTTAATAACAGATACATTGATTCCTTTTTCCTCTAAACGTGTTGCCGCAATTATAGCTTCATCGGCTAATGGACCAACTGAAAAAATAGCGATATCTTTTCCTTTTTTTATTATTTCTGATTTCCCTATTCCTATTTTATGGGGAGTATCCGGAATCTCAAAAGATTTAGTTGATCCTTTTGGAAAGCGAATAGAGCATGGACCGTTTGTGTTCACCGATGTGTGGAGCATATCAAACAATTCCCGTTCGTCTTTCGGAGCCATGATAGTAATATGAGGAATTGATCTCATGAACGCGATATCAAAAGTCCCATGATGAGTTGGCCCATCCTCTCCGGCCAATCCTGCACGATCAACAACAAAAGTAACGGGAAGGTTCTGCAGACAGATATCATGGATGAACTGATCATATGCACGCTGAAAAAAAGTGGAATACAGAGCGCACACCGGTTTTAATCCTTGAATCGCCATTCCGCCGGAAAAAGATACTGCATGTTGCTCTGCAATGCCAACATCGAAAAATCGATCAGGAAACCGACGAGCAAATTCAGTCAGACCAGAACCAGATTTCATGGCAGGTGTAATCGCAACAATATCTTCATTTAATTCTGAAAGTTTACACAGTGACTGAGAAAATGCTTCTGTAAACGTGAGTGGTTTTATTTCTTTTTTTTCTGCTTTTCCGAGATCGATACTAAAAGGAGACATGCCATGCAATCGTGTTTCACCATCATTTTCTGCGAAGTGATATCCTTTTCCTTTTTCGGTAATGATATGAAGGAGAAGAGGTCCTTCAAGGTCTTTCATGTTTTGAAAGGCATGAATGAGATCTCCGATATTATGACCATCAATGGGTCCAAAATAGCGAAATCCGAATTCTTCAAATAAGGTTAACGGCATGACTACTTTCTTAATCTTCTTTTCGAACTGGTATGTTTTTTCTACTGCGTCTTCTCCAATTTTTGGAATCTTGAGCATCAATTCCTTTGTACGTTTCCTCAATTCATGATATCGGGGATACACCACGAGTTGTTGGAGATAGCGAGAAATTGCACCAACATTTGGATTGATGGACATTTTGTTATCATTCAAAATAACAAGAATATTTTTTTGAAGAAGTCCTGCTTGGTTCAGTGCTTCGTAAGCGATTCCTGCAGTTAACGCACCATCGCCGATAATGGCGATAACGTTGTAGTTTTCGTGTTTTAAGTCTCGTGCAATAACCATCCCCAATGCAGCAGAGATGGATGTTGAAGAATGACCAACACCATACGCATCGTGTTCGCTTTCCGAAGGCTTAACGAACCCTGAGATGCCATTATATTGTCTTAATGTATGAAAATTTTTATTTCGTCCGGTAAGAAGTTTATGAGCGTAGGCTTGATGTCCGACGTCCCATACCAGTTTATCTTCTGGTGAATTAAAGACGTAATGAAGGGCAATACTCAGCTCAACGCATCCTAAGGGGCCCCCTAAATGTCCACCATTTTTTGAAACCGTAGAAATAATTTTTTGGCGTATTTCTCTTGCAAGAAGCTTAAGCTCTTTCAGTGATAGTGTTTTGATATCAGAAGGAGCCTCAATGCTATCCAAAATCCCAGTTGTTCCACTATCTTGTCTAGGAATTGACTCCTCTTTCACAGTACACCCCTTACGAAAAAGGGGCTTTTTACGGTTTATAAAGATTGTTACTTGATTGTACTCTCTTCTTCAGAGAGTTTTTCTTGGTAAATTCGTTGCCAAAACTTTTTTGTGTGGAGCGTTAATTCTAGTTGCGTTTTAAAATAGCCAAGAAGCTTCTCTTCATCATCAATGCCTTCGTGAATGGAATGATAAAAATCTTTTTTTTCTTGATCAGTCAATCGATTCTTATAGGTTTCTGTGTTACGAACAAACTCAAACAATTCAATAAGATAACCGTACAGATTCTCCTGCGAAGTAAACAGAGAAAATATTTTTTCGGAAGGAATATGGTCTTTGACGATTTTACCATATTGTTCTTTTGTTAATTCTCCTTGTACAATTCCTGCGATTTCTTGGTAAATCTTAGTTTCTTTGTCTTCACTTTCTTTGTAGAGCTTATTTATTTTATGCGCATACACCAAAATAATATTCTTTTCTGACTCTGACAAGGAAGTGTTTGACCGAACTTCCTCAATGAGGGCTGGATCAATAAAGTGTTCATGTGCGGTGAATAATTCTTGCGGATTCCATTCATAGGAAGGAATAAATCCCTCTACGCCTTCAGGATGTTCTCGTCTCCATTGGAGAATTGTTTTGCTGCGAATTGCTTTTTCTTGCTGCATGACTGTTGCTTCATCCGCATACGACGGTGATGAAATCGACAATATTCCGAACATTGCTGCACCGACTAGTTTGCTTTCCAAACTCATTCTTTCATCAGCTCCTTGATAGTATCTCGAAGAAATTGTCGTCCTTCGTCCTTGAGATCTTTCAAATAATATTCATTTACTGTAAACACCAGAGTTTTTCTTCCGTCAGGAGAAAGATCATCAACAGATTTTATGATAAACGCATCTTTATTTTTCAATAACGAGAGGGCATAACCGACAAATTGTTCCTTTTCTTCAGGTGAAAGTTCCTCATAAAGATCACCTAAATATGAACTTCCTCCTGTTTTCATTCGTTCTTTTATTGCATTATCGAGGAGATGATCTCGATATTCGGGAGACGCGTCAAGCATGCCTCTAAGGTTATTTCTTTTTTGCTCTTCTGTCTCAAACGTTCTCAACTTTTCTGAGAGAGATTCCACTACTGGCTGAATTGATTCTGTCTGATGCTGATAATGTGTCAACGTAGAAAGAAGATGTTGTGAAGCCTCTTCCGGATCATCGTGGAAAAATCGATATATCCCTTCGTGTGTTTTATGAGTGTATTGTGCAATTGCTGTTCTTTCATGCTCATACCAGATGTGGAGCCGAGGATTGATACCTGATTCTTCACAGGTCACAAAAGAAACGACTGCCGCAAGTCCCCCAATGATCGCTTTTCTGATTTTTTTCATTGATAATGGTAATGGAGACGTCTTAAAATGGTTACTGGAGAAAAAACCGAAGAATTTGCGTTGTAATCGAAAACTTTTCTCTTCATCTGAAGATTTTTCAGATACGGATGATAAACAAGAAAGAATTCCGACAGATTCGTATTATTTACGGGATTGATTCTTCAACTTTTAATTCCTCTGTAACAAAAAAGAAAGAGATTTTTTTGCACCCCTCCTTTTCTAGTTGCTCATTAAATTTATTTGATTCTCCCACATTTCGAAAGTAGCAGTCGAGACAATAATCAAAGCCAGTTGTTGTTCGATACGCATTGTTGACAGAGCAGTGGGTGAACAACTCCTGAGATAACCTTTTTTTCCCCGGGAAAGAAAATAAATACAATGTTCTCACAGGAAACTCCAAAATAGAAAAGTTCAGAACAGAGCAGGTTTTATGGATGATTGTTTTCTGAAGGCGTCTGATTCTCAGTTGAGCAGTTGAATGTGGCATAGACAATTCTTCTGCAAGATCGACAATCTTAACTCGTGCATTTCTTCTTAAAAGAGATAATACCTCATAGTCTGCCTTGTTTATCATACGATAAGGTAATCAATGGATATTCATTAAGTTTTCCCCGAAAATTCCGAAATCTTTTCGAAAAGGTTTATATAAAGAGAAGAACGACCATGGTACATGAAGGATTATTTTAGTATCACTGATTTTGAATTTCGAGACAAAAAAGTTTTGACACGAGTCGGTTTTGATATTCAGGCTGATGAGAAAGGAACGCTGAAGAGTGATAAGCGAATTCTTTCTTCATTAAAAACATTTCAGTATCTTCTCGATCATGAAGCCAAGCAGATTATCTGCATGACACACATCGGCAGACCAAAAAATAAAGAAAAAGAGCTACAATCGAATGCTGTTGCGCAGAGACTTTCTGAGCTTCTTCATATTCCAGTAGCAAAAATAGATGATTGGGGTGAACGCGGTTTGCCATCATCAAAGATTGTGTTCCTTGAGAATCTTCGATTCAACTCTGGTGAAAAAGAAAAGGACGAAACAAAAAGAAAAACATTTGCAAATCAACTTGCATCGCTTGCAGATGTCTACGTGAATGAAGCATTTTCGAATTCTCATAGAACCCATGCATCAATGACTGATGTCTGCCAGTATATTCCTGGTTGTCTCGGCTTCGGCACTGAATTTGAGATTTCAACAATCCAAAATACATTGAAAAGTCCTTCTCACCCTTTTCTGTCTATTATCGGTGGCCTTAAGGCAGATAAAGTGAATGCGATAAAGAATCTTTTGCACAAAGCGGATGAGATTATGGTCGGAGGTTCTTTAGCTCTTCTTTTTCAGCGCATTAAAGGGTATTCGATCGGTTCAACGAAGGTGGATGAAGAGGGCCTTTCCATTTCATTAGAGACCATTAACAATCAAAAGATAATTTTACCATTAGATTATGTTATTGCTGATTCTTTTTCAAATGATGCGAGAACAAAAATTGTTGATGCTCGTGATATTCCCGATGGGTGGATGGCGCTTGATATCGGTCCAAAAACAATTGCATTCTATGAACAAAAACTCTCTTCCGCAAAAACAATTATTTGGAATGGTCCATTAGGTGTATTTGAGATGGAAAAATTCTCAAGAGCAACGAAAGATATTGGAATTGCGATTTCAGAAATTAACGCAGTAAAGATTGTTGGTGGAGGAGATTCTGCTGCCGCAGTCGAGAAATTTAAGCTCGAGAATAAGATGACTTTAGTCAGTACCGGAGGAGGAGCATCCTTGATGATGTTTGAAGGCCAAGAACTTCCTGCCATTACTGCCCTCAAGCACAGTTATCAGAAATTTAAGGACATTGTGTGATTCCTTACTCTTAAATACTTCTTTTAGTTTTTTATGGCGATGGGTCAACCTCATCAACGTAAACCGCATCTGTGGAAAAAAATTGCTGAAGAAAGAATGCATACATTGTTTTCTCAAGCAGAATTGCGGTTTAAGGAAGATTCTTCTCTCTCTGATCGTTATGTAAAACTTGCGCGAATACTGTCAATGAAGTACAAAGTTCCTCTCCCTCGAGAATTGAAAAGAAGATATTGTAGAAAATGTCTTCGATATCTTTCTCCAAGTCAGAAGAAAGTTCGCACGAAAGCAGGAAAAGTAGTCATTTCTTGTCCCTATTGCAAACATCAATCCCGTATTCCCCTTCATTAGTTACTATTCTAAAGTAGTTAAAAAACGAAAGATTTAAATACCCCTTATTCTTGTAGTTTTCGTATAGTAATGATTCATACAGGGTGGTCATATGGGTTTAGTAGACGATGATTTAGAGCATGCAAAGATGCTTAAAGAACATCAAAAATCAAAGAAAGACAAAGATTTCAACAAAATGATTAACAAAAAAGATCTCGCATCATTTGAGATGGACGAATTATTCATGGAAGAGGAGGAAGAATGAACTTAGAGGAGGTGTTATGCAACATTAGCCCTGCGAGCAGAATTTCCGATCGTTCATTTGCAATTCAAGTTGGAGTTTCCCTTCCTTTTCCCCAGTGGAATAAAGAAACTGAACATGCTATTGATGATATCATCCCATCTGGAAAAAAACAGTAGATGGTGTCGACGGATTTTTTACAATAGGTGCTCCGATTATTGATGAGGGTTATATGGGCATATTTATCACAGGTTCAGATAGTATAAATCAAATAGATGGAGCTAGATATGTTATCGGGAGATTAAGAGATGCCTATAATGGGCTTGATTATCGTCAGGCGATTCAACGGTTAAATTCACATGGTATATCCATCGTTGGAGATTTAACAGTTCCTGACCCTAATCCGGATCCAGCGTTATATATTCCTCCTCAAGAAACTATTCATTAGTGTTTTGCAAATTTTTATATAACCAACCAATCTCTTTATTTTTATGTACTACAATCTCGAATTAGATAAGGCGATTGAAGAAGTAAAGAATGCAGAGGCAAAAAAAGTGTGCATTCAGTTACCTGATGGTTTGAAAAAACAAGCTCAATCTATTGCAGATGAGATTTCTTCAAAAACAGGTGCAGAAGTCATTATTTGGATGGGAACATGCTTTGGTTCTTGTGATTCTCCGATGGGATTAGAGAAGTTGGGTGTTGATCTATTACTTGCGTGGGGACATTCTCGCTGGATTCCGCCTAAAGAAAGATTTAAATAACTCATCCTTGTATTTTCCTTATGGGAAAAACAATTGTCGTTGGCGCAGATCACGCCGGATTTGTGTTAAAAGAAGCGTTGAAGGTATTTCTAAAAAAGAAAGGGTATTCAATATATGATGTAGGAACATTCTCTTCAGATCCAGTTGATTATCCTGATATTGCGAAAAAGGTTGTAAAGAAAGTCCAAAG
>JAHFLI010000160.1 GCA_023255615.1 Candidatus Woesearchaeota archaeon | reverse complement strand
TGCGACCATCTTTTTGATTGTGGGATCGTTTTCCATAGTTTCACCTTCAGCATCGATAATGTAATTATCCCTATATCATGCTACTAGTATATAAATTTTACTTTTTTGTATACTGATATACTTATGGTTATATTAGGGAGATTGAGATCAATAAATACCATCAATAAGTAGTAAATTATATAAACCAACGTAAATTGAAAGAAAAAATGGAGAACGGTAATGGGCTCATTAAAGGAACGGGCATTACAAATATTCTCAATATTGTTGAACAATGTGCTCCTTTTCCATATCCTGTTGTGATTATTGGAGAAACTGGAGTTGGGAAAAACAGATTGGCCCGAGCAATTCACAATTACAGCAAAAGGGACCCATATGTCCATTGTATTATCGCGTCTTTGAATCCGAATCTTGTTGAAGCTGAATTATTCGGTCATGCAAAGGGGTCTTTCACCGGAGCTGTAACTTCGGAAGCAGGATTTTTTAGACAAGCTGGAAAAGGTACTCTTTTTTTAGATGAACTTGATTCCTTAGAAGACTATGTTCAACGTAGATTATTGGGAGTATTAGACACAGGAGTTATGTATCCTGTCGGTTCTACAAAACCAGTTGATGTTTCTTGTAGAATTATCGCGGCAGTCCATAAACCTCTCGATAATTTAGTTCATGATTCTTCTTTTCGGTCTGATCTCCGATATCGATTAGGATGTGTTGAAATTGAAATCCCCCCTTTACGGAATAGGGGTTATGAAGCGATAGCTGAACTTGCGAACTACTTTTTAGTGGAGCAAATAAACCAATTACGCACCACCCATCAAATGACCATACCAGATCTATCCTATACCGACGCTGCGCTTCAAAAACTTGGTTCATATTCCTGGCCAGGAAATGTCAGACAATTAGAGATGGTCGTTAAATCTGCTATTGTTCGATCAGTAAAAGAAGGCGAGATTGATTCTGATGCAATTAAATTTCCCAATGATCATTTCGACTTCGAAGATATTTCAGCCATTGATCGACTATCTAGAACTAGTTTAGGCCTGCATGGCTATTTGCAGAAAGTAGAGAGTGAATTAATTGAGGCTGCATTGGAGCAATCAAATGGAAATAGGTCCAGAGCAGCTCAACTGCTTGGAGTTAATAGAACAGCATTTTTTAAAAAATTAACGAAATTTAAGAAAAGAGAATGTCCTAAACCGTAATTTATTTAAATCAGATGTAAAAGGATTAGATCATGAAAAAATTAACTCTTTTTGTGGTGTTTGTTGTTGTTTTGCTTACTATCAGTGCTTGTAGTCAACCACCACGGATTCCGCCTGGTCCAACTCCTACTCCTCAGCCGACTCCGACGCCTCAACCAATTCCTCAAAACCCATTAGTAAAGGAGTTACCGATTACTCAGCGAACATTTTTTATCGGGGTTGCTGGATATGTTCCAAAGAATTTTCCTAATTCCCAAGCAAGTGATTGGCAAGACTTATTCAATTCATATTCAACATATGGTGAACTTATGGGGGTTCATTCTGCCTGGAATGATAAGCAAGATGCGGAAGGAATTCCCCAAAATGTGAATATGGCGTATCAAATAAAAGGAGTTACTCCTTATATCGCCATTGGATTTGAACCAGATACCCTTTCTCAGGCACAAGCCGATTCTTATATGCAAACAAACGGAGATGCATTCAAGAAAACGGCCGTAGCGATTGCAAAGAAATACAAACCAGGTGTGTTAATCTTAGGTGTTGAGAGTAATCGTTATTATGAAAAAAGTCCTTCCGGTTATGAAGATTTTGTGCGTGTGTACAAAGAAGCATATGATGAAATTAAAGCAGTAAGTCCCAACACAAAAGTTGCAACAAATTTTCAACTTGATTACATGAGAGGAGCAGGGAAATTAAGCGGAAGAACGCATAATGCGCATTTTGATGTTATTGGTAAATTTGGAGACAAGTTAGATCTTATAACAGTAACGGCCTATCCATTTTTTGATTATGGAAGCCCAAGTGAGATTCCCGACAATTATTTATCGGAGATTTCTCAATATTCCTCAAAGCCGATTATGATCACTGAAATGGGTTGGCCAACGGAAGGAACGAGAGTGGGCATTTCAAGCGAGCAAGCTCAGGTTGATTTCCTTAAACGATTACTTCAATTATCGAAGACCGTTAATACGTATGGACTTGTCTGGCTACATCCTCACGATGCAAAATTAGGAGTCGCAGGAGGATTATTTGATTCTCTTTCATTAAAGAAAAATGATGATACTCCAAAGAAAGCGTGGGAGTATTGGCAAGCATTAAAGTCGATGCCTAAGTCGTAAACTTGACGTTCCACGAAAGATCGCGACAATCGTCCATTTTAACGCCAGTGAAGGGATATTTTTTGCAGATGTCCGGTTTTACGGTATGAATTTTACAAGAATACTTTCCTTCTTTATCTTTTTCTAAAAAAACACAATCGCCATTTTCTTTTCTTAGCAACCGATATTCTCCTTGGTGAGGTCCGATTTCCTCACGCGCAAGAAATTCAGATTTTGCATATCCGAGGTGAAGAATTCGTACAATATCTTCTTTTGTTGGAAGGACGATGACACTTCTGCAGCATTTTCCACAGTATCGATCGCAGTGGAATGTTTTTTCATTGACGGGTCGATATCTGCTCAAAGACATATTAGGCAATGTCAAATAACGGATGCTCTTTTAATGATTCTTTTGCGTAGTCTAAACGTTGGAGATTATCAGAATAGATAGTACACAAGACGTCTCCTTTCTTAATTTTTTCGTCCTTTTTTTTGTAGATATATAATCCTGCACCTTTGTCGAAAGGAGCGCCAGCGATGCGAGCAATATGGGATACTGCACGGTTATCGGTATTTGTAATCGTTCCATTTTTTGAAGAC
>JAHFLI010000159.1 GCA_023255615.1 Candidatus Woesearchaeota archaeon | reverse complement strand
TCTTCATGCAAAAAATAATAAAAATGAACAACCCCTTTTTTCTTTACGTACCGTAATGCAACATCTAAGAAATGTTCTCCTCCTTTTGGTAACGGCATGAGAACACGGTCAAATTTCCCAGGAATTTTTACTGTTCTAACATCCACTTTAATGAGAATAATATTTTTTCGTTTATTTGCGGCAACATTTTTTATTGCATAACGATGAGCAACAGGATTTAATTCAACACCGATTATTTCTTTTGGTTGTGCAAGTTTTGAAATCACGAGAGGATAAGGAGCGACACCAGAAAACAAAACGAGAACTCGTTCCCCTTTCTTTACGAGCTCTGCAATGCGTTTTCGTTCTGAAGATAATCGAGGAGAGAAATACACCTTCTCAACATTGAGATGAAACAAACATCCATTCTCTTTGTATACTGTTTCTTTGGTATTCTCTCCAGCAATAACAGTTAATTTTTGCGTACGGTATTTCCCTTTATGAATTCCTACTTTCTTGCAGACTGTTTTGACTTCTTTTCTCAGTTGAAGTATTGCGTTACCGATGATCTTCTCTTTTTTCTTCAATTCAAGTGGAATTTCGATAATAGCTATACTACCGATAACGTCATATGCCGTTCTCAGTAACAAAAGTTCTTTCGTTGATAGTTTGTTTGCGAGAATATGCCGAAGATCCATATCTAAACGGAAGAGAACATTCTTTAAATAACTTCAGAAAAAATCTCCCAATCCCTTTTGCTGCTTCTTTTTAGTATCGAAATGTACATCATTCAGTGTTTTCTCGACTCGCTCTTCTGAAAAATCGTGTGTGCCGACAAGAAGTTCTTTGATGGCATCAATATCAGGAGTCTTCCATTGCAAATGATAGGTTGAATTCATAGGCATGTTTGTAATTATATCGAAAACATCATGCCACGACATATCAAAATAATTTTTCCACTTGACATCGGTAAACAACAGATCAAAATTTTTTTTATATTTCTTAACAGCATCCAATGCTTTCTTTGGACCAATTCCTTTAATCCCGCCTGCATTATAATCAGTTCCGATCAACATTCCCATCACAATCAATTGATCCTGATCAATGCCCAGATGATTCAAATTGTCCGTCAAGGAAAATAACTCAGGTGTAACTTCTTCATAATGCAACGTATTGGCAACCTTTCGTTTTCCGGTGATCGACAAATTTCGTACTAATTTCGGAGTGCCGTGCATCAAACTATCAAAATCTTGTGAAACAACTGCATACGCATCCCCTTGGCGCACCATAAATGCGGCTTGCGCTTCTCCTTCAGACGGTGCTTGGATGACTGGTATTCCTAAAGCCGTAATCAGTTGTTTCGCTTCTTGTATCATGTCACTTGTTAACAAACTCGTCCGAGCCGCAAACATTTTCATTTTTTCCAGATCGTGGTCTTCCATTGCCTCTTCATACTGCTTTTGCGCATCCTGCTTGAGATGTTTTCTCCGTTCTCGCTCTTGTTTCTTTAACATTGGCGCTTCTCCATCGAATACAAACGCTAACTTAATTCCCGAAGACATGAGCTTGGTGGTCCGTGAAAACAAACCAACGAGATGAGAAGTTACTTGGCCGTGCGAATTCGTTAACAACGATCCATCACGCGATCGAATCGTCGTTAAAAACTGATACAGCAAATTAAAAGAATCAACAACAAGAATTTTCCCTTTCAAATCTCCAATTTCAATATCGTTATACGTCAAAATTTCCTTGATTGCTAATCCCATGTTACATCTGCTTCAACGTCATTGATTTAAATTCTTTCTCAAGCAATTCTTTTGCTTTTTTAGTAAGCTCACCTGTAGTAAGATAAAGAATAGGCATTTTCTTTGATTGTGATTGAATATATGCGGAGCTTAAATCACCTTCATTGATTTTTTGTTTGCTTCGTGCTTTGCAGAAATACAACAAGGAACCAACAGAAGATGGAACTCTAATAACAAGATCAATATCGGCATCTTTCTTGATAATTGTTTTTTCAATAATCTCAATGTTGTTTTGAGAGAATAATAATGCCACATCTTCCTCAAACGATTTTCCTTTTTTTCGTTCTTCTTTTTTTAGTTTGCTTTCTTTCAGCGTTTCCTGAACAACTTTTTTCTCTTCCTTCTTTGGTTTAGTTGGCTTTTCCTCAATTTTTGCGGGTAACTTCTCTTGAATATCCTTCTTTCTTTCAATTGGTCTTTCGATTGGTTTTTTCTCTAATATTTCTTTTTTCTGTTTGACATCCGGTACTTGAATTTTCTTCTCTTCCATTTTAACAAGTTGTTTTTCAGGCTCATTCTTTTTAACCGGCGGTATTGGTAATGGCGCTTCTGCAGGTTTTTCTTCCTTTTTTCCGAGAAGTACTTTTATTTTTTCTGTTGCTTCCTCGTTAGAAATCAAATACCATTTCCAGAAAAGTTCTGATGTAGTATCATACGTCACTTGAATCGGAATAGCGAAATCTTTGATCTCTCTCAACGTGACGCGCACTAATGGATCTTGAGTGGAATCTCTCATCACCTTCTGCTCTTTCAGCAAATCATAACTTCGTTTTTCTTTTTCATGAAGATTTCCTGCATACTGTTGAAGTTGATCTTCCTGCCCGGAAAGATAATACAGCGGAGAAGAACCCAGTTTAACATGAGAAATTTTAAGGAGTTTGGATGACACCATTTCAGAAAGATGAGCAGACGCAATAACGGAATTACAATTCAATTCCTTTGCGATATGGATCGGGATAACGGGTCCATGGGATTTGACGAACTCAACAATTTTTTCTCTGGTATCCATAGTCAGAAAAGAGGACTACTGGTTTATAATCATTACGGCCGCAGCCATCGAATTTCGTAATAAGTAACATCTCCTTCATCATCCACGATGCCAATGAGGAGTCTTTTCTTTGTTGAATGAGCAACTCTGTTTTTTGCTGCAAA
>JAHFLI010000158.1 GCA_023255615.1 Candidatus Woesearchaeota archaeon | reverse complement strand
AGCAAACTGATCTGCATTCTGCTCTTCCTTATTGAGATCATTCGAAAACGAATTAAACTGAGAAAGAGGGGAAAGGGCCGAGACCAGATACGCAGAGAATTTTGCGAATGATGAATTATTTTTCAGATGTCCGATCTCGTGAAGAAGGACTGCTTCTGTTTCCTTCATCGTCAAGATATCGAAAAGACCGACAGAGAGAAAGATATGCTGCCTCAAAAACGATGTCGAAAACGCAATCGGTTTCGCGCTCTTCAACACAAACAGTTTTGGTACCTGCAGATGAACATCATGGGAAACCCTTTTTGTTAATTCATTCCATCGAGTCCCGATGATTTCTCGTGATTGTTTTCTATATTTCAAAATAAATAGAATGGGAGCAAGAACCGCAAGAAGAATGGTGGTTCCTATAATGGTCATGACCAACATCGCGATGATGGGGCCAGCCTGTGAACAGTGGGAGAAAAAAGACTGACAACCTGAAAAGAACAGACCATAGACAAATGGAAAGATCAAAAAAAAGATATGGCCGTAGACCAGCGATAATTTCTTTTTGAATGAAAGCGTTTTAGTCAATGAATAGAGTAAAAGTCCAAGAGAGATAAGGAGTGATGGAATGAGAATATTAAGATGAATGATTGAGCTCAAAATATTTTGACTACACTCAGTGCATATCACGGACGCTCACCCTTATCGGGGAATCGTTCATTAAAATAATTAATCGCTGTTTTCCCGAAGCGATCGATCAGATCATTGACGGCAGATTCCACCACACTTTTTTCAAATTCCTGTTTGTTTTTTTGTGGAAAATAGACATAGCGTAAGCCACCTCTGCATGTTTCAATTTGCCGATCAACAATTTTTTTTTCATGCAAACGATCGAGAATGACGGCAATAGAAGATAATGCGACACGACGTTTCGGTCGTAACACCGAATAAATCTCGCGCACTTTCATTTTTTTATTTGGCCAGATAATAGAGAGAACATCTTTCTCTAATGGACTCAGCACTTCACTGTATTGATTTGTTTTTGGCATAATTCATGTAGATCTTCTCTCCTTTAAATACTTTACGTGAGTTGTAAAGCAAATAACTCGTCGTTACATTTTCTGCAAATATCTTTTTGAATACCGCTCCATCGCCCCTATAAGAAGGAGACATACCCAGATACCACTTTTCCATATGCCGTTATCATTTCCGATCGTTCTCAAAACGGATTTCTGTCGACTAAGCTCCTGGCTCTGCTTATAGACTTCAACGTTCATCCAACGTAATAAATGACTATTACTGCGAACAATAGTATAACTTAGGTCGTATACTCCTGATTGTTTTATTTCTTCTTTTGGAATATTGATAACTCCTTTTGATAAATCCTCCTCCATATCACGTATTGAATAGAGTCGTCCAAGCACTTCCACCATATCTGATACATCATTTCCTCTTAATGATGACCCTACAACACGAAACCCGATATCGAAGACGGGAAAAAAAAGTCTTCTATAATAATCTCTTAATTCTTGCCCAGTAAGAATTCTTTTTTCTAATGATCGATCATAATCAAAGAGCATCATATCAATTAATTCTCTGAAATCATTTTCAACACCATCCACCCTATTCATAACAAATTTGTACAAATCGACAATTCTCGGACCTGAATCACCCTCCATTCCCTTTTGAATTGAACTGACATATTCTCTGGGGTAAGGAATTATTCTATCTCCATCTAAAATGTCATCGATATGTCTACAAAAGAAATATGCTGCCCTTGCAACCTGAGCTGTCATTGGCGTTATCACCGTGCTTGCATAAAGTGGACCAACTGCTATCCAGTACTTCGAGCTTCGATTTACTAGATGGCGGGCTTCTTGCAAGCAAAGTAATTCCACTCCCATTTCAACAGCGGTTTATGTATTACTTAAATAACATTTTCTTTCTCAAATAGATTATTCACAATCCAAATCTTTAAATACAAGTTAGCTTTACACCACTTGTAATGCTTAGTTGAAGCATAATCTTTATATACGACGCGGGGGTTCACCAAACACATGGATAACAAAGAAACGTTTGAATACATTTTAATTGGATTGTTTGCCATTGTTATTTTAGTTAACCAGATTCAGGTATCTGCGTTAACAAGTGCCGCTCAGGGATCTCGCGGTTTTTCTCTGACATCAGCGTTGCATCTCTCAGGCAAAAATGATCTTTCTCAAGTTGATTTGTCACAAATTCAAAACACGATGCAATCATATGCAGCATTATTTCCTATTGATCAAATAAAGACCACTGATGATGCGGTTGCGCTTCTTATTCCGACGGGAACTCCTGATTATGGAGAAGCAATGGGCATTTCTTATGATGATCCCGTTGCTGCATTGAACAAAATGGCAAAAGCGTATCCTGCACAATTTCAAAGTTTAACACCAGACCAACGTGAACGATTTTTGAATCTTGCAACAAAACCTGTTGGTATTTCATGTGAATATTGCTGTGGTGTCGGACCGGTTGGAGTAACGAAGGATGGACAATTGCGATGTGGTTGTCAACATAATCCTGCACTTCTTACCTTAGCAGCCTGGCTTATTCAAAACACCGATTACTCTGATCAGCAGGTATTACAAGAAGTGTTAAAATGGAAAGCATTATTTTTTCCAAAGCAAGTCGTAGGCAATGTAATGAAATTAGCAGGCGGGGATGATTCCGCATTAAAAGAATTACCAGGAATGGTTGGAGGATGTTAACATGAAAAAAAATGTAGTTTTAATTGCAATTCTCGTGGTGTTAGTTATTGTGGCAGCTGTTCAAGCTGTTCAACTGTTTAATTTGAAAGGTGATCTTTCGGGAATGAAGGCAGGTTCCAAAAGTACCGTCCAGTCAACTGCTGCTGGCGGAGCTCCAGCACCAGCTGGTGGATCATTACCTTCTAACGTGAATAATCTCCC
>JAHFLI010000048.1 GCA_023255615.1 Candidatus Woesearchaeota archaeon | reverse complement strand
ACGACAAAGAGCGCAACAAATGTCAAGATAATGGAGATTGTAAATGAATAAGGAACAAAAGAAGGAATAAGCAATGCAAGGACAAAACCGAGTACCGGTAAAAATCCAGCAATCACAAACGCCATAAATGTTGCCATCGCTCCTTTGATCGGTTCTTTGTGCTCATTAACCAAACCAAGCTCTTCGTTCATCATCGTATCGACCCAGACTTTTTTGTTCGACGTAATGACACCGACTGCGCGGTCAAGATCTTTTCCTTTGAATCCTTTTTTTGAGTAAATGGCACGGACTTCTTCTTTCTCTCCCCGAGGATAATTTTCAACTTCCCATTCTTCTCGTGAACGTTCTCTGCGAATGAATTCCATTTCTGATTTAGTACTCAAATAATTTCCCAATGCCATTGACGTGCCATCGCCGAGAAGATTTGCAAATCCCATAATGATAATGACGCCAACAGGTAAACTTGCACCTTCAACGCCGGAAACAACGGCAAAGGTGGTGACAATACCATCTAATGCGCCGTAGACAACATCACCCAAATATTTTCCTTGACCTAAATCGTGATGTTCAATATTTTCGAGAATAGTTTTTTCCGTATGAGCTTGCTTTGTTTCTGCAATGCTCTTTTTATCATAGGCTGCTCGTGCTTTTCCTAATCTACTTTTTTCCATGAATGATTTTTTCCTGAGTAGGTATATAAAGATACCGTCCTCTTCTAGCAAAATTTAATTGGATGGCTGATTAACCACACTAATTGAAAAGTTTAATAAAGGGAAATATGATTAAACTTTTTTTATGACAGCCTGCGCTGCGGCTAATCGTGCAATCGGAACTCTAAAGGGTGAACAAGAAACGTAATCTAATCCAATTTGATGACAGAATTCAACGCTGTTGGGATCCCCGCCGTGTTCTCCGCAAATTCCAAATTCGATGTCTTTCTTTACTGACTTTGCTTTTTCGACGCAGATCTTCATTAATGCGCCGACTCCTTTTCTGTCGATTTCTTGAAAAGGATCTTTATCGAAAATACCTTGTTCAATATAGTTTGGAATAAACTTTCCTGCATCATCACGAGAAAACCCATACGTTGTTTGGGTTAAATCATTCGTTCCGAACGACATAAACTCAACGAAGGGTGCCATTTCATCTGCCGTTACACATGCACGGGGTAATTCAACCATTGTTCCAATTTTATAGTGCACGTTTACTCCTGATTTTGTCATTAATTCTTCAGCAACGGCAATAATTTTCTCTTTCAATACTTCAATTTCCTTGACATTTGCAACAACGGGAATTTCAATCT
Organism: Candidatus Woesearchaeota archaeon; assembly: GCA_023255615.1. Lineage (GTDB taxonomy): Archaea > Nanobdellota > Nanobdellia > Woesearchaeales > JACQSR01 > JACQSR01. The sequence continues at coordinate 7,356 of JAHFLI010000048.1, read as the reverse complement.
CAGGAAGTGCTTTCAATCCTGCTTTGTTCACTTCAATCGCTGCTTTGATAATCGCAGATGTTTGCATTTCAAAGATTTCCGGATAGACAACACCTAATCGACATCCTCGGAACCCGAGCATGGGATTAAATTCATGAAGCAATGTGATTGTATTCTTTAATTTCTCCACTGATACATTCATTTCTTGTGCAATTTCTTTGATGTCCTTCTCTTCTTTTGGTAAGAATTCGTGCAATGGAGGATCTAATAAACGAATGGTAACCGGTAATCCTGTCATGACTTTGAATATGCCGACGAAATCAGATTTTTGGAAGGGTTCTAATTTTGCGAGTGCTTTTCGTCGTTCTTCTTCTGTTTCCGCCAAAATCATTTCTCTTACTGCTTTAATTCGTTCTCCTTCAAAGAACATATGTTCCGTTCGACATAATCCAATGCCTTCTGCACCGAATTTTATGGCGACTTCAGAATCATGAGGGGTGTCTGCATTTGTTCTGACTTTTAATTTTCGCGTTTGATCCGCCCACTTCATAAGCGTTTCAAAATAACCAGAAATTTCAGGGTCTTTAACCGGAACTTGGCCGAGATACACTACTCCTTCAGATCCATTTACACTTATCCAATCCATTTCTTTTATTTTTACTCCGTCTTTTGCGGTAAAGAACCCTTGCTCTTCATTAATGAATATATCTCCGCATCCTGCAACACAGCATTTTCCCATTCCCCGTGCGACAACGGCTGCATGAGAGTTAGAAACTAACAAAGGAGAGTACATCTTTGTAAATACGACAAAATTTTTATCAAGCTCTTCTTTTCCCTCAACCTCAAAGTTATATACCCACGTCTTACCTCCTTCTGATAGTTTAGAAACACGATACATACGAAGGTCAGACTTAAGAATAGAAGATAATTGATCATATTCTTTTTCTCGACACAATGGTAGAATATCTCTTTCAATCTTTTTTCCGTCAAAGAGTAAATTTCTTTTAATTCCTTCTTTAACTCTTCCCCTAAAGTTAACATCATCAACAATATCATTGAATAATTGATTGACGGAAAACAATTTTTGTCCGTACTTTCTCTCTGAAACGTTTCCTTTTATTCTCTTTGTAAATCTCAAAATATCATTCTGATTTTCGCAGATTTGAATGTTCGAAATGTTTCGATTGATCGTAATTTGCGGAAGTATTCCTAACTTTAGGCATCCTGCGACAACTCCTTGGCGAACGCATTCTTTTGAAGCATAGATTTGGATTCTCTTTCGATCAAAAGTGCCATCACCATCTATGACGCCAGCTAAAAAAGAGAGGGTAGACTCTTCATCGAGACTCAAGACCCAGGGAACAATATTCTCTTTAATTTGACTAAGAATAAGAGCAGGTTCCATGCTTGTACAAATAAGATCGAGGGCTTCTCCATGAACAAGACGGTCGCCGATATAATTATGAGAAGTTTTTTTCCTCCTCAGGTTAAATCGTTTATTAAATGTTTCTTCAAAGTAAGTATTTACTGTTGAAATAAACTCTTTTTTCTCTGGTGAATCTTTTTGAGTAAATGTAACGGATCCTTTCGTCTTCTTAAGTGAAAGATATCCATCTGTTATCAAGGCTCCGACAACATATGCCAGCTTCTGGTTCCCAATGGATTTATCAAGGTAGGGGATCTTATCTACAACAGTTACAAATTCTTTATTATTTAGAACGGATGATATTGGCTTTTTTTCTAAGGATCTATTTTTTATGACTAGAAATTTATGATCGTTGGTTACCTTTATTGTATTTCTTCCAGACCTCCCCGTTTGAGACACCGATATTTCTATAACATCTGACACTTTTCTTCCCGCGGCAATAATCTTCTTCCATTCCGTTTTTCCGGTCTTTGAGTCGAAAGAGAGGGTATATAATTTCTCCCCCCATTTTAATTCTTCGTATGCGTCGTCGCACCTTAAAAAACCTTTATTCGTTAAGATTATTCCATCTTCTGCGATACAGGTCATTCCCCCGCGCGCTGTTAAGATTCCTTGTGCTGCGTGCATTCCTTCAATATCTTCTGGAGATGTTTCTGTTCTAACAAGGATAATAGTTTTTCCGTCTTCAGCCGCATCATGAGCTTTTTCTGCGGTAAAAACAACTTGACCAACAGCAGCTCCCGGAGAAGCTGGAAGTCCTTTTCCAATTACTTTTGCTTTTTGCTTTTCTTCTGGATCAAATTGTTTATGTAAGAGTTGATTTAATTGATTCGGATCAACGCGCAATAATGCAGTGTTCTTGTCGATTAATCCTTCTTTTTCCATTTCTACTGCAATTCTTATTGCTGCATGTGCCGTTCTCTTTCCTGTTCGTGTTTGCAGCATGAACAATTCTCCTTCTTGAATCGTGAATTCAATATCCTGCATATCTTTGTAATGATGTTCGAGTTTTTTGTAAATAGATTCCAATTTTTTGTATGCTTTCGGCATGAGTTCTTGTAATTGTGAGATGGGCAATGGAGTTCGAATACCTGCAACAACATCCTCTCCTTGTGCATTGATTAAGAATTCTCCATAGAATTTATTTTCTCCCGTCGAAGGATCTCGAGTAAATGCAACACCTGTTGCAGAATTATCTCCCATATTTCCAAAGACCATTGCTTGGACGTTAACAGCTGTGCCTAACAATCCTTTGATATCATGAATTCTTCTGTATGCAATAGCTCTTTTTCCCATCCATGATTCGAAGACAGCATCAATTGCCATTTGTAGTTGCGTTTTGGGATCATCGGGGAATGATGTGCCCGTATGTTTCTTGACAACGCTCTTATATTCTTTGACTACTTTCTTTAAATCAGATGCCGAAAGATCAGTGTCGTATCGCACATTCTTTTCTTCTTTTATTGTTGTTAAGACTTCTTCAAAATATTTATGCTCAACACTCATCACCACATCGCCGAACATGTTGATGAACCTTCTGTAGGAATCCCATGCAAATCGTTCATTGTTTGTTTTTCTGATTAATCCTAGGACAGTGTCATCGTTTAATCCTAGATTTAATACGGTATCCATCATGCCGGGCATGGACACTTTTGCACCGGAGCGAACGGACACTAACAGGGGATTTTCTTTATCACCTAATCCTGCGTTCATCTCCTTTTCTAATCGTTCAATGTTTTTATGAACCTGTTCAAGAACTTCTTTGGGATATTTTTTATTATGTGTATGATAGATATCACACACTTCTGTGGTGATCGTAAATCCAGGAGGGACAGGAATTCCTAGTGAAGTCATTTCGGCAAGATTCGCTCCTTTGCCGCCCAGAACATCTTTTCCTAAACCTTTTCCTTCATCAAAATAATAGACATACTGTTGAGACATGATTCTCGGAAGAAGGAAGGGATTTATAAAGATTAATATAGGAGATAATTTCTCTTCTTTTCTATAGAATCAAAAGGATTTCAAACAAGCGAGAGTATGTAAACGTTGATCCACATCGGATAATAAAAGAATTTATTCGACTAAATCTTCAATTTCTTTTTTTCTCTTTGGATTTAAGCTGACCTCTAGACCATAATGAGTTGGCTTAGATAATAATATCTGTTCTTTGAGTAACTCCTCAATAGCATTTTTTACTTCTCGAGACACTCGTAATGCATTAGATAATCCCTTCGGGAGATTATTTATGTTGGTATGTTTGTGCATCCACATCCTTTTTCTATACAGCTTTCTGATTATAAATTTTTTAATAATTGTCTTTTCTTCCATAGAGCTTCTATTACGGAGTACTCATATTAATAGTTTTTGTTTTAATGATCTAAGTGCTTATAATGGAAATGTTTATATAGTAGTAAGTTGTGTAGATAGATATAAAGATAGAGGTTAGAAGTTATGGAAGAAAAAAGCACATTTGTTGAATATTTTGGAGATTACCCGTTGATTCGCGTACTTGACTTCCTTATTGAATCCAGAGATATGGACTATAGTATGACTGAAATAGCAACAAACGCAGGGGTTGGGTGGACTGCTTTTTCTGAAATCTGGCCTCAATTAGAGAGGAAAGAGATTGTTGTCTTTATGAGGAAGATTGGAAATGCCAAATTATACAAATTGAATTCAAAAAATCCCTGGGTAAAGGAGCTCATCCGAATGGATAACATCATTACAAAGCTTGAAACAGAAAAATTGTTATCAGAAGAACATAGTGTGGCACATTAGCCGTATTTCTTCACCAGTTCCATTGCTTTTTTGCCGTCTATTTTTCCCCTGAATTTCTCCATGATTTTGCCCATGAGCATTCCAGGTGCAGCGCCTTTATGCTGGTAAATGATTGTTTTTACTTCTTTTTCGATATCTTCATCAGAGTCCTTTGCATATTTTTGCAGTGTAAACTCTCCTTTTGCGTAATCAACAAGAACATCATAGATTATTTCTTTTGATATTTTACCATCATTAAGATAGGAAAATATTTCAAGATATTCTTTGTTGGTCAGGTTATCAATTTCAACAGAAAATTTTCGCTTGATCTCTTTTGACGCGGAAAGTAATGTTTCACAAACGAATGCTGGCTTCACATTTTTATTTTTTTCAACGATTTGTATAAACAATTCAATTTTTCCTGATGTTGCGAGTAATTGTGCAAGATCTTTTCGAATTCCATATTTTTGCTCGATATCTTCGACGGATTCTGTTAACAGAAGAGGAATTTCCAGTGAGGCGAGCATTTCTCTTTTTATCTCAATTGATGCAACATCTGTCTCGGGGTACATTCTCGCTGCGCCAGGAAGCGGTCGTAGAAACGACGTGGTAAAATCTGCTTCTGCTTTTCTCACTTCGTTGTCTGTTTTCTTTTTTTCCCCAAGAAGTTTGACCTGCCTTTCGATTTCATATTCAATAACTTTCGGAATTGAGCGCAAATCTTGAAAACCTTTGATTTCGATCCGCGCACCGCCTTTTATAGAGATATTGACGTCTTGTCGAATAGTACCTAAACCCCGCTTTACGTGGGAAACAGAACGCAATATCATTCCAATAACGCCTGCAGCTTCCTTCGCATGTTCTGGATCTTGAATATCCGCGGAGGTTGCAATTTCTAATAAGGGGATTCCCAATCTATCTAAACGATATTTTGTGAATTCTTTCGTTTCTTCTATTTTCTTTGCTGCTTCTTCTTCTAAGCAGAGTGATGCGATTTTTACATTTCCTTTTGATGTTTTGATGAATCCATTTCTTCCAATTAACGCCGTTCGTTGAAATGCCGAGGTGTTTGAACCATCGACAACAATCTTTCGCATAAAATGAATTTCGTCTTCAATGTTGCAATTCAACAGTTTTCCAATGACTAATACCGTTTGTAATGCATCGTGATTCACTTCATGGGGAGGTTCTTCATCAAATTCTACTAAGCACGTATCTTCAGAACTCGACTCATAAATGAACTTCTTTCTTTTTTCCATTTCATACTGCGCAGCAACATCTACTTCTCCAGTTTCTCCTGCACTTGCCCTCAGAAAACGTTCAACTTTTTTGTCAGGATGTTTTGAACTGTTCATTGTTGGACAATTGCAAAATAACTTTTTTCCTTCCAACTGCTGATGGATTTCAAGTCCGCATTTAAAACCGAGGTCTTGGTAATTTACCATTCTTGCATCTCTTTAAACATTCATGGAATAAGATAGAGTCTTTATTAATCTTATGACTCTTGAAAAATGCTCAAGAGGTTAGATCAATTTGCTCCACTTAAAATATTTTTTGATTGAGAAGAATTTCCAGACCATATCAAGAGTATTTGGCAAGTGAGAATGCTTCACTCATTCCCCAATTTGATTATCTTATTTAGTTCTTCGGTAGACAGCTCGCCGTGAAAAATTCTATCTACTTTTGCCATTAATTCTTTCCTAAGCGTATAGGTATTTGCCTGTTTCGCATAAGCCAACCACCCCTCAAAGAAATCATAAACAGTATCATAATCAATAATTCCGTGCCGATAGGTTCTTATGATATCATCGACGTTTCTTCGCATCATTCTTACGTTTGACTTCTTGAGCAATAGATGATGATAGAAAACTCGAAACCCAAGAAAAGTTACTCCTTTATCTAAGGATATTATTTTCGACTTATCTGGATGCAGCTCAATATCTAAATGTTGTTGCAGAAAAACATTGATTTCTGTTTTATATTTTTCTAGTAATTGTTTATTGTCATGAAGAATGACAAAATCATCGACGTAACGCAAATAATACTTTACCTTCAGTGTGTGCTTTACAAACTGATCAAGCTCATTGAGATAGACATTTGCAAAGAATTGGGAAGTAAGATTGCCCAAGGGCATTCCTTTTTGCTGATCGCCCCCCCCCCAATGCAGTTTGATAAAATAACATTTATCAGACAGAGAATTTGTGGATCGTTTATTTTCTTTCTTATGATTTTTATCAACAGCTCATGATTCATATTTTCGAAATACTTTTTGACATCCGCTTTGAAGATATAACATGTCCGGGTATTATTCTTCGACACTTTTCTTTTGAAGTGATTAAAACGTACAACTGCTTGCAATGTTCCCTTTTTCTTTCGGTTTGCCCACGAATCATAGATAAAACATTTATCAAAAATTGGTTCGATGATGTTGCAGAGTGCATGATGGACTATTCGATCTCGAAATGAGGACTTGCTAATTTTTCTTGTTTTTGGATCACGGACGATAAAATTGACTAATGGTTGTGGACGGTAGCTATGCAGTAATAATTCAGTGCGAAGAAGATCAAGATTTTCAGTAAGATATTCCCTAAAATTCTGCACGTATTTTTTCTTTGTTTTTCCTTTTCGTGCTTTAATGAAAGCACGTAAGAGATTATTAAACGAGCACAGTTCTTTCCATAGATTATGGTGCATAATAATGTCTCAGCATACTGGGCTATTCCACGGAGCTGCCTGTACGGATTGTCAACATCATGATCATTGGCATTAAACCTCGAATCGTTGTCGAACCTGTTCAGGTTAGACGCCCCAACCCTGTAGCTCATTTACTTCATTGCACTGCTGCTTCATCGATAACTCGAAAGTTATGTGTTGCAGCTGTATTTCATCTAGCATATGCTACATAGTAAACGAGCATGTAGTCCAGCACCACTCCCATTGAGCTACTGAGACAGTGAGAAAAGGAAATTAAGATTTAATAAAACTTACTGTTGTTGGGTCAGTCATTGCCACGCCACATGTGAAATATCTTCTTTTCGTACAACTTGCCGTACTACTCATCGTGTAACTAATTCTTCCAGCGGTCTTCTTTTCTGCACGTCGCCTTCGGCGACTTGAACTACCCCACGGAGCTGCCCGCACGGACTGCCAACATCATGATCAACGGCACTAAACCCCGAAAGGTAGTCGAACCC
>JAHFLI010000157.1:769-2956 GCA_023255615.1 Candidatus Woesearchaeota archaeon | reverse complement strand
AAATGGTGTGAATTTCGCTCGTATTGTCCGGTCATTAAAGAACATCCCGATTTTCCGCAGATTCATAAGCCGTTTAATCTTACTGATTTTAGTTGATACCCTTGAAGAGAAAATTATTCGGAGTAGCTTTTATTTTACACTTTTTTTGCACAATTGAGACGTGCTGCTTGAGAAGTATAATCCTTATAAATCGCTTACCCTATCTTTTTCTATGTGGTCTCTTTATACTACTACAAAAGAAGGTACAACATTTCTTGCTCCGCTGACGTTTTCAAATGGGAAGACGCAAGAGGATATTGTTGATGAAGTATTTCAGGCAATTAAGAAGGGATACCGCACTATTTTTATTAAAGGAATGTGCGGGACCGGTAAATCAGCAATCGCACTTAATATTGCCCGACAGGTTGGGAAAACTTCAATTGTAGTACCCATAAAAACTCTCCAGGAACAATATACTCGTGACTATACCAATTATATGCATGTCATGGATAAAACGAACGGACGAAAACTGAAAATCGCCTCTATTGTTGGTCGCCAAAATTTTTCGTGTAAATTTATGGAAGAATCTATTGTTCCGCTTTCAGTGTTACAGCGTGAAACGAATGCACGCCTCACTGATATATTTTTTGGCGGGAGGGAAAAACAGCGAGAGTCTGAAAAAAATGAATCATGCGATAATGCTCAATTACCCTGTAAAATAGAAATAAAAGAAAAAAATCTTTCAACGATTAAATATTATATTAAACAAAATCCTGCACTTAAACTTTCAGATTTCTCTTCAATAACAGATGTTAAACGTATGTCTGTTGCACCGATTTGTCCGTATTGGTCTCCTATTTTGCCGAATGAATACGATGTGACTTTTAAAGAATCCCAGAAAATTTCGTATCGAGGGCTTGAGGAAACAGATTTTGTTATTCATACGCGTAAACCAGGATGCGCCTATTATGAACAATATAAATCGTACGCTGATGCTGACGTCATTATTTTTAACAGCTTAAAATATAAAATTGAAAGTGTTATGAACCGTAAGCCGTTGACTGATATTGAAATTATCGACGAATGTGACGAGTTTTTAGATAGTTTTGCACAACAAGAATATATTGATGTTCAACGTTTACTCACCTCACTGCATTTACTCTTTCCCAAAGAAAAAACAGTTTTAGATGCTGTTCAGGAACTAATTCGCATCGCTGAGAGTATTAAAAAAACGTATCCAGAGAGCGAAGAAATTTATCCGCTCAAAAACAGCGTTCTTGAGCAATTGCTTTGTTTCCTTATTGATAATAAATCTATTCTTGAAGAAATTTTGCTCGATGAGCATAATTACGTCCATCACTTACTCACTGTCGCTCTTGCATTTGCAGATTTTATTGACGAAACTTTTTTTTCCGTTGAGAAAAAAGATGAGGGGATTGTCATAACACTGGTGACAACTAATCTTAAAAAACGTTATGAAGAATTAGTTGCGAAAAATAAAGTGTTGATTTTTATGTCAGGAACAATCCATTCAGACGAAGTATTACGGTACATTTTCGGCCTTGAGAATTTTATTGTTATTGAAGCTGAGACAGAAATGCCGGGAAGAATGATTCCGTGTAAAAATGGGTATGAAATTGACTGTAAATATCAAAATTTTCAGTCTCAAAAAATAACACGCGAACAGTATTTACGCACATTTTCTAAAGCTGTTTCTTCCGCTAAAAATCCGACGCTCGTGCATCTGACAAGTTTTTCTGATCTTCCCACCTCTTTTGAAAAAGAGCGATATAATCTTGATAATTTGCCGACGCAGCAAGAAGTTAAGAACGAACAGCAATCTGATCCGTTTGGTCAACGCATTAAAGATTTTAAAAGTAAAAAAATACCAATCCTTTTTACGACGCGCTGCAGTAGAGGGGTTGATTTTCCTGGAGATAGCTGCAACTCGATTGTCATCTCTCGATTTCCCTATCCAAATATTTCAGGGTTGTTTTGGAAAGTACTTAAGAAAACGCATCCAGATCACTTTATGGATTTTTATATTGATAAAGCACAAAGAGAACTGTTGCAGAAAATTTATCGCGGACTTCGTTCACGCGATGATCGCGTGTATCTTCTCTCGCCCGATAGCAGGGTTGTTGAGTTTGAAGTGTGATTATCTAAACGACTTTTGCCGTTTTCGTCTCGCTTTACTGTCGCCCGGCT
>JAHFLI010000157.1:0-759 GCA_023255615.1 Candidatus Woesearchaeota archaeon | reverse complement strand
TAGTGAACGCGACAAGCGATCGTGCAATAGCTAAACGAGAGGCTTCTATTCTACTCTCTGTTCCTCCTCCTTTAACGTTCACTGCTATATTAAAATTGAAGTTTCCTAAAACAGTTTTTGTAATTTCAACCGGCTCACTGAGTGCAAGTTTTTTAAAAAAGTCAAAATTGTTAGCAGGAATATTATTAATGAGTATTGTTCCGTTACCTACTTGTACGGTTGCTTTTGCAATTGCGCGTTTTCTTTTTCCATTCGCTGTTATTTTATTTTGTTCCATCTTATATTTGTTTTGCGAGCTCATCTAGAGGCATAAATTTTAATTTTCTTTGCTGAGGTATTTTAATAAGACTTTTTTTCTTCAATTCTTCTGGTATGTTATTATACACAATCACTTTTTCTATTGCTTCTTTTCCAATTCCCCAACGATGATTTGGCATCATACCGCGAATTGCACGCTTCACGAGTTTAAACGGACTTTTATCAACTTTTGGACCTTTGAGCGAATGACTTCGTCCTTTTCTGCGTATCTCGCTATAACGATTGATGGTCCTCGCCCTTCCACCACTGATAATTACCTTATCAGCATTGACAATTATGACCTGATTCCCTTCAAGTGCTTTTTTTGCAGCAAAACTCGCCAGTCTCCCGAGAATTGTTCCTTCTGCGTCAATTATAATTTCTTGGCTTTTCATAGAATGGGTATTTCTTCTCCTGTTTTATAGCTTTCTAAATATTGTGGAATTGTTTGAGTAATACACT